>NZ_JACHDR010000002.1 GCF_014201135.1 Neomicrococcus aestuarii
GGTTCTCGTCCTGACAGCCGGCACCGACGCGAACGGCCAGCCACTCAACGGGTGCTCCCCTACCAGCCAAGCCCGCCCAGGCATCCCCGAGCAGTACAGAGATGCCATTAACGTGGCCGCCAAAACCTCCGGACTGCCCGCGGAACTGCTCGCAGCTCAAATCAAAGCGGAATCTAACTGGGACCCCACAGCTACCAGCCCTGTCGGAGCACGCGGCCTGGCGCAATTCATGCCAGCAACGTGGGCTCAATACGGACAAGGTAAAGACATCCTCGACGGCAACGCTGCCATCGACGCCCAGGGCCGCTACATGAAAGACCTTCTCGATGCTGTGTCCTCAATCGCCACCAGCGATAAAGAACGCATCGACCTCGCCCTCGCTGCCTACAACGCCGGCATCGGCAACGTCCAAGCAGCCGGCGGAATCCCGCCCTTCCCTGAAACCATCGCCTACGTCAAGCGCATCAATGCCAGCGCTCAACTCGACTACTCCGCAGACTGCACGCCACTGGGCGGCTCCACCATTGGGGAACTCGGCTCAGGACAATGGACTCATCCACTTTCAGGCGCGCAGCTCACGAGCACTTTCGGGTTCCGGGGCTGCATCGGAGGACTCTCCTGTATTGGCGACATCGCCAACCATCGCGGAGTTGATTTCTCCACCGGCGGCGGAGGAACCGTCGTCGCGCCCGCAGATATGCGCATCACCGTTGCCGAAGCAGGCCAAGGATGGAAATCCGGATACGGCACCTACATCATCGGCCGACAAACCGAAGAACCCGGTTTGATCTTCGAATTCCATCACTGTGTCGACGGCTCTCTCAAAGTCGCACCTGGTGACACCGTTGCAGTAGGCACTCCCCTCTGCGTGGAAGGCAACACCGGAAACTCAGCCGGCGCTCACCTGCACTTCCAAATCGGTGACCCCAAAGCCAGCGACACCGAACCGACCCGACTGAACGCCATCGACCCACTACCGATCCTTCGCCAGAAAGGAATCATCCAGTAATGCGTCGCAACCTCATCATCGCCGTACTCAGCCTCGCAGTCATCGCGCTGCTCGTTACTGTTGGCATCAAACTCTTCACCCCGCGCGCGACTACGGAAGCCACCACGCTGCCAACTATTAGCCCCACCCAGGCTGCAACCCAAGCACCCACCAGCAGCGCAGCAGAACCAACAAGCCCCACCAGTAAAGAACAAGCCGCGCTCCACGCGGCCACCGTCATGAGCACCTGGACTCCAGCCACGGACTTCAACCGCACCGCATCAGAACTACGTGCACGAGATCTCATGACACCGGCCCGGGCCAAGAAAGTCCTAGCCCCTGTCCGCCCCGCAACCGGAGAGCAATGGCTCACCGCGGCAGCTGCAAACGCCACTTCAGTACCCACAGCGACCCTGAACCGCGCAACCGAGAAGAACCTCACCTCCGTCACCGTGACCTGGATCTGGAAAACCAAAGACGGAAAAGTCCTTGACCTGCCCGCCGAACAACGCACCTACTTCTTCCAACTCACCGAAACCACGCCCCACAAAATCACGGACTATGACTATGAATAGCCACGTCAGCGTTAAAAACCACCAAACCTTAGACAATCGGTTAAAGGTTGCGACACGCCCCACCAACTCCCCCCACACCCTTTTGTATTTAGATACATTCACGGGTATGACAACGACGGCACAGAAACTCCCGCGAGGCACTCGCAGAGATTCCATGTCCATGGGATTACTGGTCGAGCGCGCAAACAAAGAAAAATTTGCTGAGATCGCTCGCAACTGTGGCATGACCGCGAGTGGCTTCTTCGACTACCTCGTCGAGCACATGCCGCTCGACGAAAACGGCCGTCCTGTCTTCATTGACTTGGCCGAAGATGGGAGGCTTCCTCTGGACGCCGCTTAACGAGTAAGGCCCCACATTTTTCAGTGGGGCCCGAAGCTCAATATAGATCCCTGATCTGCCGAATAGTTTGGCGACTGGAAGCAGATCAGTTCATAGATTCCGACCTCACGGCCGGTCCCTCTTACGTACCTCGAAAGGAGGTTCGTGCTTTTGAGTATACCCAAAAGCGCTGTACATGGAACACCCACACTCGGTGTGGCGTGGCTGTTAACCCAGTACATGAGCCCGCGCGATCGTGTTCGTATCGCGTCCACGGACCCCACCGGGGCTGTTCTTAACGAATACGCGAGCACCTATGCGTGCGCTGCAGAACCGCCTCCGACGGTTTGGGCTGTGAACCTCGCAGACGACGACGGACTCTTCCGCCTGATCGCGTTCGATTTCGACGCAGGCCAAGACCCAGCACGTGCAGCACACGACGCAGACGGGCTCTCAGAACGGCTCGAACGCCTCGGCATCGAACACGTTCTCTGCGCTTCCGGACCATCCGGTGGCCGCCATATTTGGCTCAGCCTCGCCGAGCCAGCCACCCCTGATCTGGTCAAAGCGCTCTCCATCGCTGTAAAGCGCGCCTACCCCAGCCTTGACCGCACCCCACTAACTAACCCAGCAACGGGCTGCTGTCGCCCACCCGGAGCACCACACCGCAACGGTGGGGTCTCTACCGTGATTCGTGGCCACGAATGGGACCTCGCTTCCCCGTGGGTTACAGTCTCTCAACTTCTTGAGCTCACCGAAGAGCTCAACCGCGAACACCCCGCCCCCGGAGTCACGCAGATTCGTGCTGAAGCTGGCCCCTTGCCCGTTGATGCGCAAGGACACCTCTACCTGCCCGGCCCACGCCGAGCTCTCCCCACTGGCAGCCAGGAAGCCCTTAACACCCGGATTGAGGCAACACAGGATGCTTCCACGATCCTGTGGACCGTCCTCATCGGTGCAGCTGCCGCTCGCTGGCACTACAACGACGTCCTACAACACCTACGCACCGCGCCAGGACTCGAACACGCACGGACCCTGCGCGGCCACACCGCGCACAGCGCACGACGTCAACGCCCCCGCCACGGATCTCAATCCCCCGAAGCAATCCTCGCCGCCGAATGGCGCCGGGCAGTCACCCACGTAGCCACCACGCCACGGCAAGCCGGCGAAGACCCCACCTTCGAACCCCGCGCCCAACACATTGCCGAACTCGTAGAAACCATCCAAGATCGTGCAACCGCCAGCCCCGGCCGGTGGAACACCGGCGGAGGCCCTGCAGACCGCCGCGTCCTCGACGCGCTCTGCCTCCTGGCACTCCAAGCCGTTCAACCCATCATCGAAGCAGACATCCGCCGCCTCGCACTGATCACAGGCATCGGCCGAGAAACAGCACGCACCAGCCTCATCCGCCTCTCCCAAGACGGCTGGATCACCCGCACCGAAGAAGCCAGCGGACCCCACGGCGCAAGCTGGACCATCGACCCCCAGGACACTATCCACAACCAGCCAGACCATACTCGGCCACAAGCGGTCACACGCGCCGAAGGCGCTGGGGCCGCACACCGTAACCTCCTCCTCACAGAGCTCACCGACAAACTCCACGCCAGCAACCACGACGCCTTCACAGGCAACGGCAGCCTGAGCTTGCACCTCGGTAACGTCTACGCCCTCGTTGCAGAAGAACGAACCCTCCCCCAGCTCACACGCCTCACAGGACAAACAACCTTAGAAACCCTCAAAAACCTCTCAGAGCTCCAGTCAGTCCAGCTCATCAAACGCACCATCAACGGATGGACCCAGACCTCTTCCAGGAACCTCGACCAGCTCGCACGCAACCGAGGCACAGCCGGCCGACTCAACGAGCGAGCCAAAACCTACCTCGCAGAACGAATCCTCTGGGCTTGGTGGCAACAAGAACACCAATGGATGACCACACCCGGCACCAAATCACGCAGAACCCCACTCGGACAAACCACCCTGGCACTCGGCCCGATACTGGATGCATACCCGATCTACCCACGCTCAGCACGCCACCGAGCAGACCACCACGCAGCACGCCAAGCACTCAAAGCCGGCGCACTCCAACACCTCATCCCAACAGCCGCCTAATATCCCACTCCCCTAGTCGACCACACACCCACAACAACATTCAGACTCTGTTAGTAACAGACTCTGTTAGTCTGTTACTAACAGAGTTACAGACTTCAACGGATGATTCTGAACTTCCAGAACCGCAGAAATTCAACCGTTTTCAAACTCCGACTAACAGACTCTGTTAGTACGTAACTCTGTTAGTCTGTTACTAACAGAGTTAAAGAGTGGATACTCTCGAGAGGACACAGCATGCCAACAGGACTCGAACGCGTGATCGCGGTCGTCAACGGAAAGGGCGGCGTTGGTAAAACAACCATCACCGCCAACCTCGGAGGCATGCTCGCCGCCAGCGGCTACAAAGTCCTCCTCATCGACATGGACCCCCAGGGCAACCTCGCCGAAGAACTTGGCTACACCAACGAGGAAATCAACGACGACGGACTCGGCCTCGCCCAAACCCTCGTCTTCGGTGCCGAACCCTCACGCGCAACTGCCGTCCGCGAGAACCTCGACGTCCTGATCGGCGGCTCACACCTAGACATGGCAGCCGCCGGCCTCACCACGAAAACCAACAAAGACCCCGACGGTGCTAAAAGATCACTCTCGACACCGCTGCAGAGCATCGCGCACGAATACGACATGATCATCATCGACTGCCCACCAGGACAGGAGACGCTGCAACAAGCAGCGCTCACCGCATCCCGCTGGGCGCTCATCCCGGTAAAAACCGATGCGTCATCCCGCAAAGGACTACGTGACGTTGCACGCCGGCTCGAAGCAGTCATTCCCATCAACCCGGACATTGACCTTCTCGGGATCGTCCTCTTCGGCGTCAACCGATCCGCTAAACGCGTCTCCGAAACCGCACGCGAAGGAATCAAAGCCGAGCTCGGGGACGAAGCGCCCATCTTCGAAACCACCATCCGTCACGCGGAAGCAGCCGCCCAGGAAAGCCGCGAACGAGGCCTACTGGCCTTCGAACTCGAAGAAGCCGTCCTTGCCGCACCTAAGTGGTACGAAGTCCTTCGAGGCTCCGCCAATGACAGCGCCGGGCCGCGATCAAAAAGCGCCGTCGGAGTCGCCAGCGACTTCCAAGCACTCGGCGAAGAAATCATTCAACGCATCGTTGAAACCGAAAACCAGACCACCAACACCACGGCAGCAGGGGAGTAGCCATGACAGAGAACAAGCCTTCACGCGGACTCACCAAAAAGCTTGGACATGTGGCATCGGAATCAAGGAAACCATCGGGTGACCTCGGCATTCTCTTCGCTAAAAATCGAAGCGAGAACGCACCAGCCCCGCAAGAAACACCACAGCCGGCGGCAATTCCAAAAGCTTCCGAACGTACACCAGGAGTAACAGACTCTGTTAGTAACAGACTAACAGAGTCTGTTACTAACAGAGTTCCGAAGTACCGCCAGCTCAAGCGTCGAGAAGCACGCATCCATGAAGAACAAGCCGACGAACTCACTCTCATGGCACGCCAGCTCAACATGCAGCGTAAACGCCCCGATGGAACCACAGTGGGGGAGCGCATCACCGACAACACCCTCATCCGCGTTGCCATTGACCTACTGCTCAAGCACCGCGAAGAACTCCACGGAACCAGTGAACAAGAACTAGCGATCAGCCTCGGACTGACGCCACGCGAAGTCCCCAGCCAGGAGAAATAATCCTGGAAACAGTTCGAGTGGGGTGCTCACGCCATAGCGTGAGCACCCCACCCTTTGTGTTCCCCGCGGAGCTTGCTTGAGCGTTGCCCCCTGCACACATTGTGGACGGCCTGAGATTTATTGGGGTCTCCAGCCGACCACAATGTGCACAGCGGGACCCATGTCGACCGGCCGCACACACCCCACACCCTCACCACGAGCAGGCACACTTACGGACAAGAGCGCGGGGCATGCACGGACCTCTGACGAATTAGCCGGGGGAGGAAATCCTAGGCTTTAGACGGGGGTGATTGAAGACGTCACGGCCCGGAAAGAGCCGCTGTAGAGATTCGGGGAAATGTACCGGCAGTACTGCAAGTGCGTGACCATTTTGCCCTGCCGCCGCACCTCAGCAACCTTCGCCAGCAACGCCGAGTTGCACATGGACTGAGTTGTTCTCTGAATAATCCAATACGTAACGGTCGTAGCGGACGCCTGAGTGCCAGCGGCAAACAGTCCTCCAAAAACAAGCATGAGAGCTAGAAAAACACCCGTGAACTTCGATCTAACAACAGACATCACACACACCCCTTTTAATCCAACGATTGATTAAAAGGGGGCTCTACGGCAGGTCAATCTGGTGCACAAGAGCTTTCCCAAATTATTACACCGTAAGCAACAATTTCCGTTCGAGATGCATCCAGTGGCCGTTCCGGCTGAGGAAGAACGGATCGACTAACGCATTGCCGTCTAGAGCTAGTTACGTGAAAGCTAACAGACTTATTGGGCGTCCATTGCATGGACGACTGTTAGTGGGCTTACAGCCCACCGGGACCACCTGCGGTGGTCCCTTTCTTTTCATTTTTTGCTGCTGTCCTTCGGAGTTTACGGGCCGCCTCCAATCTCACAAGCCACTGCACACCCTTGCGGGTGTTCCGGGCGAGCTCGCTACGAAAATTTTGGACGCGGTCACTGCGCTCCCTTATTTCGCCCAAAATTTTCTCCGCTCCCACCCCTGACGGGTTGCTGAGCTTTCCGGTCGACCCCGCTCCATTTCATTTCGCCAGCAGGCAAAAAACAACTGTGAGTCTTGCAGTGGCTGGTCTGGGACTAGCTGGCAGTGTTGATGCCGGTCGTTCTGCCTGGAGCGTGACTCGAAAAAACAATTGCCCCTTGAGGGTGCGTTTCCCCCGACTTGTCCGCGCTGGGTGGAGCGGCCGGCGTTGACCTGTCCCACGACGGTGGCTTGATTAGAAGCTTGTCCAGCCCTTCGGGGTTGTGGCTCATCACAGTATTGCCTCGAAGTGACTCCTCCCAGGTCAGTGCCGGTCGCGATGCGGCCAGTCTTGCCCGTTCGAAAAGGAAGGAGGGTGGCCGCGTTGACTATCGTTGCGCAGACCCGCCCATTCGTCATTGGCGTGGACTGCCACGCCCGCACCCACACCTACGCCATCATTGACGCCAGTACCAGGCGACAGGTCGCGTGCGAGCAGTTCCCGACCACCTCGGCAGGGATTGCCCGGGCACTTGCGTGGGTAGGCCGCCGGTCAGACGGTGATATGTCCTGTCTATGGGCCGTTGAGGGTATCGGCTCCTACGGGGCGCGCCTGGCCCGGGCAGTAACCGACGCCGGCTACGATGTCGCCGAAGCTCCACGGATGAACGCCCGGGGGCGCCGGGGGATTGGCAAATCCGACCCGCTGGACGCCGCCGCTATCGGAACCGCAGTTTTGGCGTTGGAGGAGTCCCAGCTGCGAGCCCCGCGCCGGGCTGAAGGAACCCGTGCCGGACTCAGGATCCTGAGCGCAGCACGGGATCAGCTGACCCGGGAACGAACAGTGAATGTCAATGCACTCATCGCCCTCCTCCGGGCACATGACCTTGGAATCGACGCCCGTAAACCGCTCGTTCCCGCCCAGATCGCCACGATCACTAGGTGTACTGACCGGACACGTTGGTCAATCGTGAGAAGGGCGGCTGGTTGCTGCAGGCTGTGTGGGGCCGGTGATGGTTGTAGTAGTGCAGCCAGCCGTCGAGTTCGCCGCGACGCTCCGTCTCGGAGGTGTAGCAGCGGGCGTAGGCCCAGCCGTCGGCCAGGGTGCGGTGGAAGCGCTCGATCTTGCCGTTGGTCTGCGGGCGATACGGCCTGGTCCGTTTGTGCCTGATTCCCAGCTCGGCGCAGGTGTCGCGCCACAGGTGTGAGCGATAGGCGCCACCGTTGTCCGACAGGACCCGCTCGACGGTCACCCCGCGGGCGTTGAACCACTTGACGGCCCTGGCCAGGACCGCTGTGGCGGTGTGGGCTGTTTCGTCGTCGTGGATCTCGGCGTAGGCGACGCGGGAGTGGTCGTCGATGACGGTGTGGACGTAGGCCTTGCCCATCAACGGGTCGTAGTGCTTGTTCTTGGGCTTGTCGGGTGTGGCTGCGCGGTTCTTCTCGCCTTGTCGTCGGCCGACGTAGCGCCAGCCTCCGCCGTCTGGGATGTTGCCGAGCTTCTTCACGTCGACGTGCAGCATCGCCCCGGGGTGGTCGTGCTCGTAGCGACGAACAGGCTCTCCAGTGGCACGGTCGACGTGCGACAGGCGGTTCAAGTGGACGTCGACCAAGATCCGGTGGACTGTCGACGGAGCAACGCCAATCCGGTATGCCAACTGAACCGGACCTTCCCGCAGACGCAGCCGGAGCTGGATACAGCGCTTCGCAGTCGTGGGGCTGGTCTTGTTCGGGGAGCGGTGAGGCCGTGAGCTGCGGTCCTGCATGGACTGACCGGCCCGGTAGCGGTCAGCCCAGCGCTTCACGGTGGGCCAGGAGACCTGGAACCGGGCAGCGACCTCGCTGATCGGCCATCCGTGGTCAACAACCAGCTGGGCAACCTTGAGGCGGTGACGCGGAGTGAGGGCGGCATTGGCGTGGGACATGGTGGTCTTCCTGGTGACGAGCGGGTGGAGACAGTGATGGGGCTGCACCCTGTGGTGCAGCCCCATCGATTCGGTATGTCAGTTGCCGTCCGTGTCCTCGCTGTTCGGCGCTGAAGAGGCAGCCGTCTCGGTGGGTGTTCCCTGCTCGCTCTGGGGCTGGTCGTCATCGTCGGGCACGATCTGGGCCCCGCAGCAACTGCTGTCCTGCTTGCGTGCGGTGAAGAGGTCCTTGAGTCCCATGGTTGCTTGTTCTCCTCGTGTGGTTGGGAATGTGGTGGTTGGGTCAGGCGATCAGTGGGATGAGGTAGCCGGCGGCGATGGCCGTGCCGATGACAGTGACCACGAAAGTGACGACCAGTCGGGGCTTGAACAAGGTGGTGAGCATCGAGATCTCGGGGATCGAGGCTCCGGCGCCGCCGATCATCAGCGCGAACACTGCACCTAGCCCCATGCCGGTCGAGCTGAGGGCCAAGCCGATGGGCAGCATCGTCTCGATACGCACGTAAAGCGGAACGCCAAGCACGGCGGCCAACGGCACGGCCCACGGTTTGTCGTCGCCAGCGACCGCGGCGAGTTGGTCCTGAGGCACGAAACCGTAGATAAATGCACCGACCGAGACACCCAGCACCATCGGGACGAGCAGCGGTCTCAGATCGGCCCAGGCCTCGCCGAGTGCGGGCCGGATCTCGTTGCGCAGGCCTGCCCAGGGGTGGGGGGTGCTGTCGTCGCCGACGACCTTGACTCGCTTGAGCTGGCTGGCCATGCCGAGTCGTTCCCATACTAGGGGGGCGAGCAGGGACCATGCGGCGGTGACCACCGTGTAGACCAACGCGATACGCCAGTCGAACAGCAGCACCACCCCGGCCACGATGATGGGATCCAGCAGCGGTGACGAGATCAGGAAGGTCATCGACGTCCGGAACGCCACCCCCGACTTCAACATCCCAGCCAGCACCGGCAGCGTCGAACAGGAACAGAACGGCGTGATCGCCCCCAGCAGTAGCCCCTTGAGCGGGCCGGGAAGGCGCCCATCGGCCATCCAGCTCTGGATCCGATCCGGCCCGAACCGCCGGTTCACCAGCGCAACGAGCACCGAGATCAGCGAGAACAGGACGAGCAACTCGACCAGGATCAACCCGAAGGTCTGTACCGCATGAATCACCGCGCAGCACCCTCAGTCGATGCCTGACCCTCCCCTGCTGGGGCAGTGCAGCACGCCTTCTGTCCCTCTGGAGTGAGAGTCGCCAAGTGAGCGAGCCACTGCACCGGCGCCGCCAACTGCTCACAACACAGCGCGTAGATGTTGGACCGGCCCTCGGCCCGCACACTGATCAGCTGCGCTTGCCGCAAGGCTGCCACATGGTGACTCACCAGCGCCTGGCTCAACCCGGTGGCCTCCTGCAACTTCTTGTTCGAGCACGCCCCCGCCGCAAGCGTCAGCACGATCATCAGTCTGTTCTCGTCTGACAAAGGCTTCAACAACGGAGCAAGCATCCGCGCGTGATCCCGCGCCGACAGGTCCGTGCGCGGCAGGGCAACATCCAGTGAAACTGTCATACCCACACTATAGACAAGCGTGGCCTTCTGTCACAAGTGGCGACTTGTCTATCGATCAACGTGTCCGGTCAGTACAACTAGGTGGCGGGAACGACAGGAGCAGATCGAACTTTCGATCGCGCGTGAGGAAGCAGTTCGATTGGCGCGCCGCGTTCTCGAAGTGACCGCTCAGCTGGCTGCGAACCAGAAGCGCATGACGGAGCTGATCCAGCAAAGCCCCGCGGCGCCGCTGTTGGAGATGGTGGGCGCCGGGGCTGTCACAGTCGCCACTGTCCTGGCGGCGTGGTCGCATCCAGGAAGGGTTCGCAGCGAGGCTGCCTTCGCCTCACTGGCAGGAGTGAACCCGTTACCAGCTTCAAGCGGTAACACTGTCCGGCACAGGCTCAACCGGGGCGGTGATAGGCGCCTTAACCGAGCCTTGCACACCATCACCATGACCCGGATGGTCCATGACCCCGGAACGCGGGACTACGTCGCCAAACGCACCGAAGAAGGCCGCAGCTACCGCGAAATCCGCAGATCCCTCAAGCGCTACATCGCTCGAACGCTCTACCGCCAGCTCAACGTCCTTTATGCCACCGCGGAACCGGCCCGATGTCACGTTGCCGGGGGTTCAGGTGGTGTCCGGTAAAGGGTGCATTTCCCCCGACTTGTCCGCGCTGGGTGGAGCGACCGGCGTTGACTTGTCCCACGACGGTGGCTTGATTAGAAGCTTGCCCAGCCCCTGCGGTTGTGGCTCCTCCTGAAGGGGCATCAAGTGACTCCGCGTTGCGAACCGGGCACCTTCGTACGGCGGAGGCAGCCCAGCACATCAGCAATAGGGCAACCAGCAGCAGGCCGGCATCGCCAAGGTCCACGCTGCCAAGCCAGCTCGTGACCGGGTCCTCCAGCCGGAAGGCGGTGTTGAGGAGTCCACCCAACGTCATGGTCGCTATGAAGAGTGCGGAGAGCGCGGAGATTCCGGTGACTGCGGCGTTGAACCCGAGCCTCCGGAGGGGGTCCTCGAGGGCCGAACGGTACATCCGCATCATTGCCACCCCGTTGAGCGAATCGCACAGCGTCATCGCGGCGGTGAAAGCAAGGGGCAGCGCGATCAGGGTGGGCGCCGAAACGCCTGAGAGCGACGCCGCCGTCGTCAAGACCAGCAGACCGATGGTGGTGGCAGTGTCAAAACCCAGGCCGAACAGGAATCCGATCACGTAGATGTTCCGAGGCCGCCGGACGCGGGCTAGCGGTTTGGCCAGGAGCAGGGCCATGAATCCCTTTGCTTCAAGGTCGGCCGCGTCGATGCGGCCACCCATCCGCGCGCGGCGGTAGGCCCCGGCGGCCCGGATGAACGCGGAGCCGTTAAACAGCCCCATCATCAGGAGGAACAGCCCAGAGACCCCGCTGCCAATCACACCGAGCACCAGATTCCCCGCAGAGCCATCCTCCATGAGATGGCCCGCCATCGTGGCACCTGCCACCACCAGGACGCCGGCCAGGACTACCACTGAGCTGTGTCCCAGGCTGAAAGCGAACCCAACGCTGACCGGGTCCTGATGCTGGGCGACGAATTTGCGCGTGGAGTTGTCGATGGCCGCGAGGTGGTCCCAATCGTAGCTGTGCTTCACTCCTGCCAGGTAGGCGGTCAACAGCAGGCCCAGTGCCAAGGGCTGCCCGCCGCCTGCGGTTCCGATGGCCAAGAGGACGACGGCGGCCAGATGCAGGGCGGCCACCGCGCCGAAGATGAAAAGCAGCCGCGTCCGAAGCGGCAGGGTGCCCCGTCCCCGGTACAGCTCCGCGAACCGGGTCAGGCCGGTCATTCAGTACTTCCTCAGGTTCAAGGGCGCCTGCCCGTGCCAGCGGTCCCGGAGCATGGCCGTGCATGAGCCCAGCAGGCCGTTAAGCTCCTCCGTATTGTGGGAGAGTGCACGCAGCACCAGACCGGTGGTACCCGCTGCGGTTCGGGTGAGCGAAATGCCGCAGTGGGCGTCGCGCCCGGCGGCAAGGGTATGGAGTTCATCGGCGATCACCTGGTTCACCCGGGCATCCACAACCACCAGCGAGCCCAAGTGGCTGAAGCCCTCCATGTAGCCCAGGCCGGTGACATCATCCAGCGGCGGACGGATGAGCAGGTTGTCCAGCGCCAGCAGGTGGCTTCCGTGATCAGTTTCGACGCGGATTTCGGTTCGCAGCCGCACTTCCTCATACCGGAAAGCCGAACCGTCCGGCGACCAGCCGGGAGTGACCACCTCCGCCATGACCAGGGACGATGACGGCCGCAGTGTGATGGAGGTCCGTTGCCGGTATGTGGCCTCCCGGTAGGCGATGAGCTGGTCCGGCATGAGCTCAAGCCGAGACCGTTCCCCCAGCCGCAGGTCCATCCGCTGCTCCGCATGGGACCCGGGAGTCCGGTATACCTTCGTGGCGGACTGCGTTGTGAGCAGGAGGTCAGACCCTTCCCCGACTTCAATGTCCAGGACCAAAAGGTCTGCCCCGAGATATGCCCCCCCGGGATTGACCACGACATAACAAACCTGCCCGGAGCCATCAAGGTAATGCGGGCGAAGGACACGAAGCGACCCCTCGTGAAACTGATACGAGGCAACAGACCTGCCGCCCCGCACACTAATGCCAAGCTCAAGCCGGCCCATTGGAGATGTATCTGGTGAAGCCGCGGGTGATGCCACCGCCGTCGTACTCATGTCGCCAAATCGAGCATCAGGACATCGTGCCGGATCCAGTCGATGACTTTCTCCAGCCCTTCGTCCGTCTTGAGATTGGTGAAGCAGAACGGTTTGTTGCCGCGGAATTCTTTGGAGTCCCGTTCCATAACTGCCAGGTCCGCCCCGACGTGGGGGGCGAGGTCGGTCTTGTTGATGATGAAGAGGTCCGATTTGATCATGCCCTGCCCGGCCTTGCGGGGGATTTTTTCACCCTGGGCCACGTCGATGATGTAGATCGAGAAGTCCACCAGTTCCGGGCTGAAGGTAGCCGAAAGGTTGTCGCCGCCGGATTCGACGAAGATGACCTGCAGGTCGGGGTGCCGTGCCTTGAGTTCCTCGATGGCGGCGGTGTTCATGGAGGTGTCTTCGCGGATGGCGGTATGCGGGCAGCCGCCGGTTTCGACGCCGATGATCCGGTCCACGGGCAGGATGCCGTTGGCGGCGAGGATCTTGGCGTCTTCGATGGTGTAGATGTCGTTGGTGATCGCGGCCATGGAAATCCCGCGGCTCATGTGTCGGGTGAGCCGCTCCACGAGCTGCGTTTTGCCGGCGCCCACCGGGCCGCCGATGCCGATTTTAATGGGTTCAGTCATGGTGTCCTCCGTTGAAGTCAAAAACACAGTTAGCTCATGAACATCCGGGCACGTTGCCGTTCGTGCCGCATTTGCGAAATTTCCAGTCCGGGGCTGACTGCCCCGAAGTCTTCCGGGGTGAGGTGGGCGATCCGCCCGGCCGCGGCAGCTACGCCGTCGGCCGCATTCCGCAGCAACCGCTGGCCGGCGTTTTGGCCGAGCGGGATGGCCCGCACCCCGTTCTGCGTCAGTGAGGTGACGGCAGCGAAGAGGTACGCCATTACCGCCTCGGCGGCCGGGACGCCCAGGGAACGGGCGACGACGGCGAACGCCAGCGGCTGGTGCCCGTCGGCCCGGCCCGCAGTCACCAGATCCCGGTACAGTTCCAGCGCGGGGGAAGGAAACGCCTCGACCCCGATCTCCAGAAGCCGTGCCCCCATCTTTACACTGGCCTCCCGCACCTGCCGTGGCAACAGCGAAGCAGACAACAGGGCATCGAGTTCAAGAACCTCCCACCCCTCATAAAGGAACCGGATGGCGAGCCCATCGGCATACGTTAGCGGCTGGGCGATGAAGGCCGACAACCAGCGCCCAAAAGACTCCTCGTCCATGACCATCCCTGCATCGATGTACGTTTCGAAGCCAAGAGAGTGCGCAAAAGCTCCGGTAGGAAGCGCAGAGTCAGTGAGCTGCTGCAGCGCCAGCTGGTAGTTAGTGGCTGTGTTCGGCATGGCGGAAAGGCACGGGTATCACGCGCTCCTGGCGGTCGTAGGGCACGCCGGCGTGGCGAAGATAGTCCTCGACGGTGTGGTCGTAGGCGCACACCATGACTTCGGCACCGTATTCCGATCCGGCATCGAAGAACTGCGCCTGCAGGTGCCGGTTGCCGAGGGAATGGGCTATGACTCCCATTTCATGGATGGTCCGGGGCGCGATGACCAGGACGTCGGTAGGCAGCACGGACACGACGATCAGGCTGGACTCTTCAACGTGCAGGATGTCGCCGTCACGCAGGTCACGGGAGCCGGCCGCCAGTCTGATCCCGATTTCTTTGCCGTGGTCGGTGGTGACCCGCTGGATGCGCTTTACCAGCTGGGCGCTGGGCAGCAACACTTTCTCGCGGTGCAGCCCGGTGTAGGCCTGTGTGTCCGGCAGCTCATGCAGGTTGCCGAGGATTTTCTCAATGATCACGATGCTCCTAAAAGAGGAAGTAGCGCTGCGCCATGGGCAGCACGTCGGAGGGCTCGCAGGTGACATCCTCGCCGTTGACTGTCACTTGGTATGTTTCCGGGTCAACCTGGATATCCGGCGTGGCGCCATTGTGTTTAAGGTCGCCCTTGGTCAGGGTCCGGATACCCGAGACAGGCCGGATGTTCTTCTGCAGGCCCAGTTCCTCCGGGACGCCGGCGTCGATCGCGGCCTGGGACAGAAAGGTGATGGAGGACTGCTGCACCGCCTTGCCGAACGCTGCGAACATGGGGCGCATGGTGCGCGGTTGCGGCGTCGGGATGGAGGCGTTGGCGTCGCCCATCAGTGCGTAGGCAATCTGTCCGCCTTTGAGTACCAGTTCGGGCTTTACGCCGAAGAAGGCCGGATCCCACAGCACCAGGTCGGCGAACTTGCCCTCCTCTACCGAGCCGATGGAGTCGGACATGCCCTGCGCGATGGCCGCGTTGATCGTGTACTTGGCGATGTAGCGCTTGAGCCGGAAATTGTCGCTCTCCTCGCCCAGGCCTGAAGCGGAGCCGTGAGTGCCGCCGTCGGGATCCTTCAAGACCCCGCGCTGCCTCTTCATTTTGTCCGCCACCTGCCAGGTGCGCGTGATGACTTCGCCCACCCGGCCCATGGCCTGCGAGTCGGAGGAGGTGATGGAGAAGATGCCCAGGTCCTGCAGCACATCCTCTGCGGCGATGGTCTCGGCGCGGATGCGGGAATCCGCGAAGGCCACGTCCTCGGGGATGTCCGGGTTGAGGTGGTGGCACACCATCAGCATGTCCAGGTGTTCTTCAATGGTGTTGCGCGTGTACGGCAGAGTGGGGTTGGTCGATGCCGGCAGGACGTTGGGCAGCCCGGCGATTTTGATGATGTCCGGCGCGTGCCCGCCCCCGGCGCCTTCGGTGTGGAAGGTGTGGATGACGCGCCCACCGATGGCGCGGATGGTGTCCTCCACGAAACCGCACTCGTTCAGGGTGTCGGTGTGGATGGCCACCTGGACGTCGTATTCATCGGCCACCTTCAGGGAAGTATCTATGGAGGAGCTGGTGGATCCCCAGTCCTCGTGGACTTTGAGTCCGACCGCACCGGCGCGGATCTGCTCGGCGAGGGGTTCGACGGCGGATGCGTGGCCTTTGCCGAACAGCCCGATGTTGATGGGGAGCCCTTCGGCGGCCTGCAGCATCCGTTGGATGTGCCATTTGCCCGGGGTGACAGTGGTGGCCTTAGTGCCTTCGGCGGGGCCGGTACCGCCGCCCACCATGGTGGTCACTCCGCTGGTGAGGGCGGTGGGCACCTGGTCCGGGGAAATGAAGTGGATGTGGGTATCGATGCCGCCGGCGGTGAGGATTTTCCGTTCGCCGGCGATGATCTCGGTGCTGGCGCCGATCACGATGTCCACGCCGTCGGTGATCTGGGGGTTGCCGGCCTTGCCGATTTTGAAGATATGCCCGTCCCTGAGCGCGATGTCGGCCTTGTAGATACCGGTGTAGTCCAGGACGACGACGTTGGTGATGACGGTATCCGGGATGCCGCCCCCAGCCCCACCGTCGCGCGTGGCCTGGCCGTTCTGGCCCATCCCGTCCCGGATCACCTTCCCGCCCCCGAACACCACCTCCTCGCCGTAGACGGTGAGATCCTGCTCGATTTCCAGGAACAGGTCGGTGTCCGCCAGGCGGATGGCGTCGCCCGTGGTGGGGCCATAGAGGTCCGCGTACTGCCTGCGGGGAATCTCGAAGCTCACTGGGCTTCCTCCTTGGTTCCGGGCCGCGGCCCTGGGGCCAACGGGCCATTGACGGCGTTGCTGAGGCCGTAGACCTCGCGGCCGCCGGCGAGCTCAATCAGGCGGACGGTCCTGCTGTCCCCCGGTTCGAACCGGGCAGCGGTCCCGGCGGGGATGTCCAATCGGCGGCCGTAAGCTGCGACGCGGTCGAAGGCCAGGGCCGCGTTGGCTTCGGCGAAGTGGAAGTGCGAGCCCACCTGGATGGGCCGGTCTCCGGTGTTGGTGACATTCAACGTGACGGCTGCGCGGCCTGCGTTCAGCGTCACAGGTTCTGCCCGCAGGATGTATTCGCCTGGAATCATGGCCGGCTCCTAACGGATTGGCTGGTGGACGGTGACGAGCTTGGTGCCGTCAGGGAACGTAGCCTCGACTTGGACGTCGTGAATCATTTCTGGCACGCCTTCCATGACATCCCCGCGGGTAAGGATGGTGGTCCCGTAGCTCATCAGATCGGCGACGGTGCGGCCGTCGCGGGCGCCTTCGATCAGTTCATAGCTGATGACGGCTACGGCCTCCGGGAAGTTCAATTTCAGTCCTCTGGCCTGCCGCCGGCGGGCCAGGTCGGCGGCCACCACAATCATGAGCTTCTCCTGCTCACGGGGCATCAGATGCATAGTGTTCCTTCAACGGCCATACGGCCTGGGCGCACCGCGCTGGTGCGCCCAGGCCGTATGGCCCAATTACGTGGCTTTATTAGTTCTGGGCGGGCAGGACGTAGCGGCCTGTCCGGTCCGTTGAAAGGGACAGGGAGGAGATGTATTGCTTTTCGCCCTCCGGCCCCGCTTCAGCCGAGAGCATCATGTCCGGGCGCTCGAACTCAATGCCGGTCACGTGGCACAGGAGTTTCTCGCCGGAGGGGTTGCCTTCGGCGTCGAACATGGGCAAATCAATGCCGTCGTCTGTGCGGCGGAGGTAGTACCGGCCTTTGGTGGCGATGGCCAGGGCCGGGGTGGCCACCAGGGCGAGGCCGACAGCAAAGATCGGGGAGTACGGCTGGACGGCCGGTCCAAATGCGCCGAAGAAGATAGCGATGGAGATGCCGGCGGAGAGCAGCATCGAGACGAAACCGACCGGGTTGACGGCGTACAGCATGCCGCGCCGGAACTCCGGCTGCTTGGGGGAAATCTTCAGCAGGTACTTGTTGATGGCAATGTCGGCCGCCACGGTGACTACCCAGGCCATCGCGCAGTTGGCGTAAAATCCCAGGATAGTGTTCAGGAAGTCGAACATGTTCGCCTCCATCAGTACAAGGGCGATTACGAGGTTGACGACAACGAACACCATGCGGCCAGGGTAGGTCTTAGTGACGCGGGTGAAGCTGTTCGTCCAGGCCAGGGAGCCCGAGTAGGCGTTGGTAACGTTGATTTTGATCTGGGAGATGACCACCAGGACAACCGCAAGGGTCATGGCCAGCCAGGCAGGCATCATCTCCTCGTAGACACCTAGGAACTGGTGCACGGGCTCGTTGGCCATCGCTGAAGCGGCGGGGTCGAGCTTGGAGATGAGGTAAACGGCGATGAACAGGCCGATGGCCTGCTTGAGGGCGCCGAACACAACCCAGCCGGGCCCGGCGGTGATCACTGCGAGCCACCAGGCACGGCTGTTGTTGGCGGTCTTGGGTGGCATGAACCGCAGGTAGTCGATCTGCTCGGCGATCTGGGCCATCAACGAAAGGCACACGCCCGCGGCGAGCATGACGGCCGCCGTGTTGATCCCACCATCGCCGCTGGCGCCGCCGTAGTTGAAGAAGTCCTCAACCGATCCCGGGTTGGTGGCCACCAGGTAGACGAGCGGCACCACCATCAGCAAAAGCCACAGGGGTGTGGTCCATACCTGGAGCTTGGCCAGCGTGTTCATCCCATAGATCACCAGCGGGATCACGATGATGGTGGACACCGCGTATCCGATGGCCTTCGGTACGCCCAGACCCACTTCGAGGCCCTGCGCCATGATGGAGCCTTCGAGGGCGAAAAAGATGAAGGTGAACGTCGCAAAAATGACGTTCGTGACAATGGAGCCGTAGTAGCCGAAGCCGGAACCGCGGGTAATAAGGTCCAAGTCGATGTTGTAGCGCGCGGCGTAATAGGCGAGGGGGAACCCGGTGACAAAAATTACCACCGCAGCGACGAGGATTCCGAGCAGGGCGTTCGCTGTCCCGTAGGCCATGCCAATGTTGGCGCCAATCGAGAAGTCTGCCAGGTACGCAATCCCGCCCAGCGCGCTGGTGGCGACAACGCCGGGCCCCCACTTGCGGTATGAACGCGGCGCGAAACGCAGCGTGTAGTCTTCAAGGCTTTCTTTCGCGGCGCTGACAGCGTCCCGGCTGCCAGCCGGGCGTCCCGGCTGAACGCTGGTGGCGTCCCGGTCCAGGACGGCCATAGCGGGCCCTTGGGGTGGCTGCCCATTTCCGGCAGTGTGCTCAGTGGTGTCTTGCATGATTCCTGCTTTCGACAAACAGTGCAGCCCGGGCAGGCGTCCTGCCAGGCCCGGAACTCTTTCCCCCAAGCTAATTGGGTGGTGGATCCTGACTGTCACCGATTTGTAACGGGGGTGTTAAATCTTCTTCACCTGAAATTGGCAAAAGCCCCTCGCTACCAGCAATTTCGCCCCTATTCGAATCTATTTTTTTGCGCGTTCGGCTGGAGTCGGGCATAGCCTCTACCGTCACCAGCAAAGCCCGCGCAGGGCCGGTGCCCGGGCATCAAAGAACGGCCTCGCTTCGCTCGGGCTGTAAAAGATTCTTCTCTTTTTTGCTGCTGTCCTTCGGATCGTACGTGCCCGCTCCACCGGCTCAACCGTCCTGCGGACGGCTGCGAGCCGATGGCTTGTGTCGGCGCTTCGCTTATTTCCTCCCATAACCCATCCGCTGCTTGCCCTTCGGGTTGCCCCGGTTCCGTCGGGCACAGCTACGCGCTGCTCCGCCAGCAGGCAAAAAACGCCCGGGGGAGGGCAAGCCGGTGGTCAGCACCCGCAACACTTTCCAGCCGCTTGACAGACATAGAAGCGTCGTGGGGGAGAACACATCACGGGGCTGGCACCGCGACCCACGAACGGACACTGAACTAGGGAGCACATCATGGCTGCAAGCATCAAAACCACCACCGACCTCATTGCTTTCGCAATCGCATCACTCGGCTACACCCCATCCTCAAGCTTCGTCATCATCTTCGCTCAGAAAGGCGAAGCACTTGGCCTCATGCGTGCCGACTCAGACTCAATCGCAGAACCCCGCGCATGGGCTCAGATGGTCAGCGAGCAGGTCGCACGCCTCGAAAACATCGACGCCACATACTTCCTCAGCTTCGAGGGAATCCAGAAAGTTACCGACGAACAGCACACCGAACTCGGCGACGAACTCGCCCACCTCGGCGCACCACTCAAAGACTCGATCATCGTCACCAACACCACCGCCCGCCGATGGGACGACGAACCAGCCGACGCCATCGAACTCACCGACCTTGACAGCTCACCCGTCGCACTGGAACTCATGCACAGCAACACCAACATCCGCTGCAGCGCAGACAACATCCCACCAGCACCCGAAACGATCGACCAGGAAGGCTACGAAAAAGGCCTCGAGCTCGCACACCACCTCGACAACTTCGGAAACCACGAACTCAGCCAGGAAATCGGTGCAGAGATCATCCGCTGGAACACCGAGAACGGAACCATCAACGAACACGCGGCCGCAATCGTCGCCGGACTCGTCTCCAACATCCAAGCCCGCGACGCCATCCTGCTCTCCTGCTTCACCGCCGACGACGTCACCAACCACATGTCAGAATGCACCACAGGCAGAATCGCCCCACACACTTGGGACTACGTCAAAGGCCTCGAAGAAGCATTCTTCAACGCCCTCACCTACACACCAACCGGCCACCGCCCGCACATCCTCACCGTGATCTGCTGGATGCAATGGCTCCAAGGCGAAAGCACCAAAGCCCTCGGAAACTGCGAAGCAGCCCACCGCATCGACCCAGACACAGGGCTCACGCAACTACTGAAAAGTTACATCCTGCAGCTAGGCCCAGCACTGGCAGCCACTCAAAACCGCTAATTATCCACAGTTGAGGGGGACAGCACACCAGCTGTCCCCCTCAACTCATAGACTCCCCTCATGAAGGGGGCAAGAAAACAATGAACCACGACTTTATCCACGCCAACAACATCATCAACATCGACTTCAGCTCAGAGAAATCGGCTGCGGGCGACTCCGCAAGCTCCGCCGCCCGCAGCATGCCCGCGCTCCGCGCGACCAACCCCAACGACCGCTTCACCCACCACGGCAGCATCTACGAACTCATCAGGTACTACCCGAACCCCACCACAATCCGCGAAACCACCCCTGAAACCACGAAACCCGTACAAATACCCACCACGGACGGGGACCTGACAATCACAGCACGGGTCACTGCGCAATCCGAGAACCTCATGCACGTCGCCTGGATCGACGACAACCATGAACCCATCGGAACCTGGATCCCGCGGACGTAACCCGTCCGCGAAGGCAGTAAACTTACGACGTTAGAAACAGCCACGGAACCCGTGGCACCAGTGTTTGAACCACCAGAACAAACGCCATGGTGGCGTGTTCAATCCCCCAACATGAACACGCCACCACCTCAAAAACAACGGTGTAGCCCACGCAAACGCGAGCTACCCAACCCCAAACAAAAACTGCACTCTCGTTCCTGACGCCCCATCATTGCCGGCCGGGCCTACGAGCAAGCGGACAAGCCGCCACGGCGGTAAACAAAGCCCGCACGCGCTCACCCCATAAAAAGGGGATTCGCTTATTTCGCGCGAACTTTCTTCCCCACCCCGCCCTACGGGTTGCACTCCACCCCTCAAAGCCGGCACTGCGCTGCTTATCAGGAACGAGGCACACAACCAACGAGGGGGAACCACACCATGAAAGTCACGATCTACACCACCGGACCAGCCTGCATCCGCTGCACCATGACCAAAAAAATACTCACCAAAAACAACATCGAATACACCGAAATCGACATCCGCACCAACCCCAACGCACGCGACTACATCACCGAAGAACTCGGCTACTCAGAAGCACCCGTCTGCATCATCGAAGACGGAACCAACCAAAACCACTGGTCAGGATTCCGTCCCGACCTCATCGAGAAGCTCTAGAACAAACTCACACCACATGGAAGAGTTGAATCCATCTCGAAGCTCGCGAGAGTAAAGGAAACCCCGATGGCAGAAAACTACCGACTCTCACACCAAGCGCCAGGACCCGAAGAAGACGGAACCACCATCCGACTCGACCAAGTCGGCAGCGCAACCGACGAAGTCTTCCCCAAAGACGTTCTCGACAAGCCCCAAAACTACGGGCTACAACACGCAACCACCGCCAACGCCCTCAACCAAGCACAAGGAAACCCGGACACCGAAGTCCGCATCTACCGAGCCGTACCCAAAGGCATAACCACCATCAACCCAGGCGACTGGGTCTCCCTGTCAAAGGAATACGCAGCAACAGAAGCCCAATTCGAAGGATCCACCATAATCTCAGCCACAGCCCAAGCCCAGGATCTATGGTCCGAAGGACTCCTCGAAGAATGGGGATACCACGGAACAACAGTTCTATCCCACGAAGCGATGAGCAATGCGAGAGAAAAAGTTCGCTCAAATTTTCCTTCGAACCGCAATCAATATCGAACAGGGATAAGCGTTCCAGGCCTGGCTGGTGAAGTAGCCAGTTATCAAGAAGCGCAAGAGGCATCGTCAGGTATCAGTAAATGATTCAAGCAGGGTCTAGATGTTCTCCGACCTATTTCATTGATCGTTCCTAATTCATCGCGTTAGCGAGGCATAGGATTCGAACAAATAGTGTTGCCGCTCTCTTTCGTCACGGCATCGGCGCGGAGCACCAACGGCTTTGTCTACTACAGAATCAAGGACATCGTGAGCTTTTACTAGGGCAGGAGCCATAGCAAGTGGTGAATAGTGCTGCTCAAGCGACCAATCAGGATGGGCGGCACGTGCGGCCAGTATCCCTTGACCAGCCTTGACTATTGAGTCCTTTTGACCTGGATTCAGACTCGGTAGTGGAAAGTTGTTCCAAGTAATCGTGGACGAGAAAGATATTCGATCCTCCAACCGGCCACCTACAGTTTTCATCCACGTGATGAACATCGAGGAGGACGCGATTGCAAAGAGAAGCCCGTCGGGGTCCACGGCACCATAAACCTTATTAGAAATGATTACCTCGGGCGCGAGAAGTCCTACCGGAAGATATCGTCGGGTCTCACTACTTACTTCCGGGATGCCAACGAACGGGACATCGGATACGAGCCCACGTTGCCGAAAGAGGTGAGGGAATCGTGCCCATTCTCTGGTCGAGGAAGCACGAGATTTAGCGCGTTCGGACTCGACACCCTGCAACCGCCGTTTCAGCTCAGGAGATTTTGACGGATCCGAAGGATTCATATTCTCTAGCCAAAGACACCACCGGTCTTGTCCCTTAATTAGCTCACGAGACCCGATGTACGGTCTAACGTACGGGGCAAGGACAGGGTCAGACTTGACGGCGCTGTACTCCTCTGGAGAAATGACCAAATTTCCTCCGTCCGTTGGCATTGAACCTTTGACGACTTCTACCATGTCCGGAGATAGCGGAGATTCCCGCGTCCCTATGAGCAGATTTGGTCCGTCGACCAGGTATGCGTTGATAAATTTTGTACCTTTAACGAGTGTTGCTTCACTGGTAACAGTCTCGTAGTCGTAAAGCTTTGGCTTAAAAGTCTTGTTCCTTGTGAATCCGATAATGACGCAGTGCACGGCAGCTTTGCCAGGTGCTTCGGAGTCCCATTTGAAGGTGCGGTGGGCAAACTTGATCCGCCATCTCTGTTCAAAGATTGGGCTAAACAGCCGCGCGGGTTGGTCTCCTTGAACAATGCTATTCGTTGTTACGAATGCCCACTCGCCAGGACGCCGGTCCAAAAGTCTGAGGGTTAGAGCGTGCCAGCTGGTAACGAAGTCTAGTCTTGAAAGCTGTTTGTCTGGCCCCCAAGCGGCTTGCATGAGTGCGAGCTGCTCCTTGGTTCTTGTGTGGTCGCCAAGGAATGGTGGGTTTCCGAAAACGAATGTCTTTCCGGTTGTGATTGGGAACGAGGCTTCCCAATCGAGGGTTAGAGCATCATGGTGGAATATGTGAGCCGTTATCTCAATTGGAAGACGGGTTGGTGCTTGGCCAATGGCTTGTGCAAGTAACCGGTTGGATTGATGATCAACAAGAAACATTGCTGTTTCGGCGATCTTTGCGGGCCACCAATTGATTTCAATTCCGTAGAATCTGTCAATTGTCAGCCTTTGATCCATCCCGACGTCAAGTGATGCTGTTCTGTCTCCCATGTTCCATCGGGCAACAATAAGGTCTGTTTCAATTTCACGTAGCTTTGCGTAAGCGACGTTTAGGAAGTTGCCGGCACCGCAAGCTGGGTCGATATAGATGTTGGAAGCGAGTTCGTCCTGGAGAGCTTGGATATCTCTAGGTGAAGTGGTCTTATTTGCTATCAGACGGTCGGCTCGTTCGCGGTAGTCATCAAGAAACAGTGGGCCGATGGTCTTCAGTATGTTTTGTTCGGAGGTGTAGTGCTCACCTTCGCTTCGCCGCGCTTCTTTGCTCTTGACTAGCTGGAAAAGAGCACCAAAGATGGCCGGTGATATGTGTGTCCACCTAAATCTGCATGCATTCAGGAGCGCGCTACGCATCTTTTCGTCGAGGAAGACCGGTGTGGTCGCTTCACTGAAGATTCCTCCGTTGACGTATGGGAACCGGGCGAGTGTTTCAGGAAGTTTTCTCCGGCGATTTTCGGGTGTGTTCAGCACAGTGAATAAGGCGGACAGCTGTGGCCCGAGATTCTCGGGTGTTGTATCAAACTCAACCCACCGATGGAATAGGTCAGATTCCCAAAGACCGGCATCGTCGCCATAAAGTAAGAAGAGAATGCGAGTCAGGAAGACTGATGCTTCTTGTGTGGCTTGGTCTTCATCGGATTCATTCTCCGGCGCATCCTCATTTATATCTATATCGACTTCGTCACCGAGCATCGCGGTAAACAGGCTCGCCATCAGGTGCGCGGCCTGCATGGACGCTTCTTCTTCCTCGGCTTTTGAGATGGTTTCAGCACCAGCCAGGAAGAGCAGCTGGTCGAGATGATCCGGCAGATCATTTATGTCGAACTCTGTCGTCCAGGATTCATCGCCGAGGCGATCAATCCTTAGTCGTTCAAAGTTCGTGACCAAGATAAATTTTGGCCATTCGTGCTGGGGGATTGAGCCGCCGCTGAGGTAATCGAGAGCTTGGTCGAACGCTGGATCTAGATCCTTGCCGAGGCTTTTTGCCTCACCAAGTGCAACACCGGACCAAAAGAAATCGATATATCCTGTGCCGCCTGTGCTGGCGCGGACTGCATCACGTTCAAAGAGATCAATTCTCTCCGGAATTACTTCAAAACAGCGCAGAAGGTCGGACCAGAATTGCTGAGCAAAAGATTTTTCGGTGTGGGCTTGCTTGGATTGCTTCCATTGACTGATTCGATGAACCCACGCCACGGACATCCCGTTGAGTTTCTTACGGATCTCGCCGCGATCAATGAACCCAGAACTCAACTCGTCCCACCTTAGAACTATGTAACTGAAGCAATCTATCTAAATAAAACTAATCTAGGCCTGAAGATATCGAAGATTCGGACAAACTTTAGTGTCATGTCTTCCTAAGTTCTCGGTAGATCGTTGTTCGAGAAACGTTGAACAACTCTGCGAGCTCGCTCTGAGTGTGCTCGCCCTTCGCAGCGACCGAGAGCAGGTGCTTCCGTTGTGTCGCTGAGAGTTTGGGTTGTTTGCCTTTGAGTTTTCCTTTGGCTTTGGCGATGGCCATTCCTTCGCGGGTCCGGGCGCGTATGAGGTCGGCTTCGAACTCGGCGACCATGCCGAGGACGTTGAATAGCAGTCGCCCGACTGGGTCGTTTGGATCGTAAACGCTGCCACCGAGACTAAGCGCTACACCCTTCTTACTGAGTTCATCTGCGATATCTCTGGCGTCGGGGAGGGACCGTGCGAGGCGGTCGAGTTTGGTGACGACGAGGGTGTCGCCAGCGCGGACGGCGGCGAGTGCTTTGCCGAGTCCTGGTCGTTCACGGTTCGTTCCGGTGAGTCCATGGTCCACATAGAGGTTTGCTGTTTCGACGCCGAGTGCTTCAAGGGCTGCTTGTTGTGTTGCCAGGTCTTGTTCGGCGGTGGATACGCGGGCGTATCCGATCAGTAGTCCACTCATGCATTCATTGTTGCAGTTATGGCCCCTTGATCGTGCACATTATCGTGCGGGTCTAACGTGCAGATGGAATTAGCGGAAATCCGCGAAGCCTGTGACTGTTAACTTCGTTTGGCGGTTGGAGCACAAATAGTTTTGGCGGTTAATGTTCACTTAAGCGGGTTATGGATGCCTGTTGGCCCTCTTTAGCTACGTGCTAGGAATGGGTTAAGTTAGGCGTTAGCTTGCAAGGCGCGGTACGTATGGTTTCATGCGCCAACAATCAGCGCGCCGATACCCGCGACCAAAAGTGAGCCGCGCCCCCGACTTACCCATGTTGGGCTTCCTCACCTCGAGCATCGAAAGCCAGGTCGCCTACCAGCAGCGAAAAGGTGAAACCGATGCCAGCGATGCTGATTCATTTGGTGTGCAGGTCAGCGATGAATGATTCGGCTCGTTCCAGGTTCAAGGCCAGTTTATCGCGCTTGGTGATCGCCCGCTGGGTGTATTCAGTGAGCTTCACACGAGCAGTTTCGTTAGCAGGTTCAGCGGCTAGTTTGTCCACTGTGTCTAGCAGTTCACCCATCTCTTCCAAGGTGAAACCCAGTGGTTTCATGGAACGGATCACCAGCATGCGTTTCAAATCTGATTCGGTATACACGCGAAATCCTCCCTCGCTGCGGGTGCTTGCTGGCAGGAGACCCACCTCGTCGTAATGGCGAATGGTGCGATGTGAGAGACCTGTCGCCTCAACCATGTCTCCAATATGCAGGGTGCGCGTATTAGCAGCCGCTGGTGTGGGTTCAGGCATGAGTTCCTCCGTGATCGTCAATTACAACCCTACCCTCACGTTAGGTTAGTGTGGGGTTAGATTTTTCAGGCCCTACCGAACAGGTAGCCCTTGACTCCTCCTGAGCGCAATGACGCGCCGCTAAGAATTCTATGCACTCCCAAGGGCTTTTGCCCTAAATCCATCAATGAATGGAGACTCCTTCGTGAGCACACAAACACCTGCAGAACCCCAGGCCCTCACGCCAGTAGAGCGCCAATCGGTGCTGCGCACCCTGAAATCCCCGCGACTACTCAAAACCGAAGTCCTCGCCGGGCTCGTCGTTGCTTTGGCCCTGATCCCTGAAGCCATCGCCTTCTCCATCATCGCCGGAGTCGACCCTCGCATTGGTCTCTTCGCGTCCTTCACCATGGCGGTCTCGATCGCCTTCCTCGGCGGACGCCCCGCCATGATTTCAGCCGCCACCGGTGCTATCGCCCTGGTGATCGCCCCGTTGATGGAAAGTCACGGGATCGATTACTTCATAGCCGCAGTGATCATGGCCGGAATTTTCCAAATCATCTTGGCATTGCTTGGGGTCGCTAAGCTCATGCGCTTCATCCCGCGCCAAGTGATGGTCGGTTTCGTCAACGCTCTGGCCATCCTGATTTTCATGTCTCAGGTTCCCGAGCTTCTCGGGGTCCCCTGGCTGGTCTATCCACTGACTGCGCTGGGACTTTTGATCGTCTTCGGCCTGCCTAAATTGACCACCGCGATCCCGGCTCCGCTGGTCGCCATTGTCGTTTTGACCCTCATTACCGTCTTCGCGTCCCTGGCTGTTCCCACCGTCGGGGATAAAGGAGAGCTGCCCGAAAGCCTACCCGCGTTATTTTTCCCTAACGTTCCACTGAATTTCGAGACGCTGCAGATTCTCTTCCCCTACGCTTTGGCCATGGCCTTCGTGGGACTACTTGAATCACTGATGACCGCGAAACTTGTCGATGATGTCACTGACACGCACTCGAATAAGACCCGCGAATCCTGGGGTCAGGGTGCAGCGAATATCATCACCGGATTCTTCGGCGGCATGGGCGGGTGCGCGATGATCGGGCAGACCATGATCAATGTGAAAGCTTCTGGAGCGCGAACGCGAATTTCCACTTTCCTCGCTGGTGTCTTCCTGCTCATCTTGGTCGTAGTCTTGGGTGATATCGTCGCGCTGATCCCGATGGCCGCACTGGTCGCGGTCATGATCTTCGTATCGATCGCCACCTTCGACTGGCACAGTATCAAGCCCTCCACGCTGCGCATGATGCCCAAGAGCGAAACCACCGTCATGCTGGTCACCGTGATCTTCACCGTCGCCACGCACAACCTCGCGATCGGTGTCGGGGCCGGTGTGCTTACTGCCATGGTGCTCTTCGCCAACCGCGTCGCGCACTTCGTGACCGTGACCCGCACAGTCGAAGAGCATTTTGACCAGGAAATTGCGAAGTATGTCGTCGACGGCGAATTGTTCTTCGCTTCCTCCAACGACCTATACACCCAGTTCAACTACGCAGAGGACCCTGAGGACATCGTGATCGACATGCATCAGTCGCATCTGTGGGACGCCTCGACCATTGCGGCCTTGGATTCCATCACTGACAAATATGAGAAGTATGGGAAGAACGTGGACGTTCAAGGGCTGAACCAAGCCAGTGCCAACATGCGCGAACGCATGGGTGGAAAACTCGGCGGCGGTCACTAATACATTAAGGAATGAAGAGGTATCGACGGAATCAGATTCCGCCGCTACCTCTTATTGTGCGTGTCTCAAAAATCTAAAGCTTTTTGAGACTCTACCTAGAGTAGAAACTTGTCGCATCAAATACTTGGAAAACGCGGGCTGTATTTGTCTTATAAACTCGTCCCAACGTAAAACGTCTTACCTGCTTGCCGCACAGGGGTTTTTGAGTCACACTGGGCAGGTGAGGCATTTGGGATACACACGAGTGAGCACTTCGAGCCAAGACGCGGCCTTGCAACTCGACGCTCTTGCTGCAGCGGGGGTGCAGAAACGCGACGTGTTCGCCGATGTGACATCCGGCAGCCGGAGCGCGATTGAGCGGCCCGGGATGAAGAAACTGCTCGAGTACGCGCAGTCCGGGGACACCGTGGTGGTCTGGCGAGTAGACCGGCTCGGGCGATCCCTGATCGATGTTTTGAACACCGTGAACCTCTTACGAGAGCGCGGGGTTAATGTCCGCTCCATTTCCGATGGCATAGACCCGGCCACGTCGACCGGACGGATGATGCTGAACATGCTCGCCTCATTGGCCGAGTACGAGCGAGAGCTGATCGTTGAACGAGTCAATGCCGGCATTGCTGCCGCCCGGCAATCCGGAACCCGTTTCGGCCGGCCGGTCTCTGACCCGGCGGTGATTGCCGATAAGCTCGCGATCGCCAAAGATGCCCGCGCCAGGGGACGCACCGCCGAAGACGCAGCACGTCTGGTTGGCTGGAGCCGCGCGACGTTCTACCGCCACTTGGGCCAAGAATCCGCCTCTGTCAAGAGCCTGTGATCGGCCATGTCCCGGCGAAGCGAAACGCGCAGGGACGCACCGCTGGGACAAAACCAGAATGGCAGCAGTACCGTGAAAGCAGGAACCTCTTACAGCGGCCTGATCAAGGCAACGGCACGCTGGGAAATACTGCGGCAACACGTCGAAGACGGAGTGCCGCTGACGGTCTTGGCTGAGGAACACCATATCGGCCTGAGGACACTGCAGCGATGGCACCAGAGCTTCAAGCTCCAGGGGAAGCCTGGTCTGGAACCGGTGGCACAGGGCAAACGCGGACGCCGGATGCCCAGCGACTTCGTGAAGCTGGTCGAAGGCCTCGCCTTAGCTAAACCGCCCAGGACCACTGCAGCCATCCACCAGCAAGCTAACAAGGTGGCGCTCCACCTGGGGTGGGCACCGGTTTCCTACTCCACCATCCGCTCGATTGTCGGCGAGATAGATCCCGGGATGATGACACTGGCGCAGCAAGGCGCGGCGGTGTACCGCGATAAGTACGAACTGGTCTGGCGCCGCCGCGCCGAACGTCCGAACTCGGTGTGGCAGGCTGATCATACCGAGCTCGACATCCTGGTCCTAGATGCTAGCCACCAGCCGGTCCGCCCGTGGCTCACCACGATCATGGATGATTACTCGCGAGCCCTATGCGGGTACATGATCTTCACCGGTGCTCCCTCATCCTTGAATACGGCATTGGCGTTGCGTGAGGCGATCTGGCCCAAAAAGACAGCTGATTGGCCGATGTGCGGAATCCCTGATGTGCTCTACGTGGACCACGGAACCGATTTCACGAGCCACCACTTGGCGCAGGCTGCCAGAGACTTGCACTTCGAAATCACTTTCTCCGCAGTAGCCCGGCCACAGGGCAGGGGAAAGATTGAGCGTTTCTTCGGTACGTTGAATACCGAGCTTTTGGCCCGACTACCGGGTTACTTGCACAACGTACGCAATCCCAAACCCGGACTATCGATTAGTGAACTGGACACGGCGCTAGGTGAGTTCATTGGGCAGAATTACCACCAGCGTGAACACCAAGAGATCAAAGAAACACCTCAAAAAGCGTGGCAGGGCAACGGCTGGTTGCCGCGTCTGCCTGAATCCATCGATGAACTGAACCTGCTGCTGCTCACGGTCGCCAAACCTCGAATCGTCCACCGCGATGGGGTGCACTTCCAAGGGCTACGCTACATATCTCCCTTGCTGGCTGCCTATGTCGGAGAATCCGTCATCCTTCGCTACGACCCGCGAGACGTTGCCGAGATTCAGGTCTTTCACCATGGCCAGCACATCTGCAAAGCTGTGGATCCCACGCACGAACGATCCATCATGACCTTTAAGGACGTCCAGAAAGCACGCTCTGCACGAAAGCGTCAGCTGCGCGGACAAATCAATGAACGAATCGCCACCGTCGCGGAATTTCTAGCGGCCGGGCAACCAACAACGGAGGCACCCCAGCCTGATCCGGCGGTCCACCGAACCAAGAAAACGAAGCTGCGCACTTACGCGGAGGACGAGTAATGGGACCAACAACTTTTATCGCAACGAAAGAGCACCGCCGCTTCACTGAGTTCGCCAATGCGGTGCGTCGGCAGCGGACTATCGGGGTCTGCTATGGACAAGCTGGAATCGGCAAAACCCTATCGGCTAAACGTTATGCCAACTGGAGCCCGAAAGCCGAGGCGTTAATAGAGGAATGGGGTCGACGGGAGGACAGTGACCTCCAGATCTACAAGGATCTGGCCAAAACGCGGACCGTCTTCTTCACCCCAGGGGTTCTGACGACGCCTAAGCAAATCAAGGATGAACTCTCTCTGGTCACCACCCGGACCTCGATCTGTATCCATCAACATCTCGATACTTTAGGTGCCACGAATGGCCCGATGAATCAAGACAAGCATGTTGAGCTGATCATCGTTGATGAGTCGGAGCGACTCAACGCCACTGCCTTAGAAGTGCTACGAGATAGGTATGACAGGAACAATATCGCTCTGATGCTGATTGGGATGCCTGGCATCGAAAAGCAGTTCAGTCGATACCCTCAGCTCTATAGCCGTGTTGGTTTCGCTCACGAGTACCGTCCGCTTGCTCAGGATGAACTGCATTTCGTTTTGCAACGAAAGTGGCGTGCCCTCGGCAAAACTCTGGACTTGGAGGACTTCACCGATACCCAAGCTGTCGCGGCGATCGCCCGTATCACGCGAGGTAATTTCCGGCTGATCGATCGACTCTTCACACAGATGCAGCGAGTCATGAAAATCAATGAGCTGGACACGATTACCGATGATGTTGTTGAAGCTGCTCGATCCACGCTAGTGATCGGAATCAGTTGAACCGCCAATAATAGGTGCGCAGAAACCGCCAAACGAAGTTAACAATCACAGCGAAGCCACTTTGGGGAACCGGGTGCACGTTGGGGGATCGGCTTACGTGCACTGACCGTAGCATCGACACGGCACCTGAGTTGAGAATAGATTGGTTAATCACTGTACGGCGAAAGTCTTCGAAGATGATGCTTGCTACTTTGATGGACTTGCCTCTTCGGGCTATCTTCCCGGGATTCAAGCGGGGTGGATATGTTTATCCGACCGAGGTTTTACGAGTTGTGTACAGGGTAAGTTTTCTAGGGTAGGAGACGAAGGAATGGTTGACTTTGCTCTGGACTGGACAGTAGACCAGTGCCTTGATGCTTTGGTTGAGGCGGTGAGATCTTCTGGATGTTCTATTGCGACGGCGGAGTCGTTAACCGGTGGACAGCTTGCTGCTGCCCTTTCATCTGCCGCCGCTGCCAGTGATTGGTATAAAGGCGGGATAGTGGCTTACCAGTCTGATGTCAAACATGGACTACTGTCCACTCCCGCCGGTCCGGTGGTGACGGCCGAGACCGCTTCAGCGATGGCCGTGTCGGTCGCTCATTTACTTGGGGCACGATTCAGCTTGGGCGTAACTGGTGTGGGTGGACCGGACCCCCAAGATGGTGTATCTCCGGGGACAGTATTTGTGGCTACTTTTGAGGATGGAAAAACCGCCGAGGTCACACGTCATAATTTTTCTGGGCAACCTCTTGAGATCCTTCAGCAAACAGTTTGTGCTTCACTGCGCCAAATTACCCGCCGTATTAAGTCAGGGGACCCCTAATTGGCGACACGGAGGAGCCTGTCGATTACGCGAGTTTCGGTAGGCGAAGGCTTTGAGTACTGGCGAAATGGAAAGCGTCTTCGTAAACGTTCGGATATCAGCAGGATTGAAGCGATCACGATTCCACCAGCGTGGACGAATGTAGAGATATCTGCATCTGCGATGGCCGGAACCATTGTGGCTGCAACCTCAATTGAGCAACCAACAAGTGGTGAGTTACTGACCACTGACGCCATCGATGTAGTGGTTAAGGCGCTGGAAGCGACAGTAAAAGTAATGCGAGACAAGCACGACGCAGTGGACGAGGCGGATCCGACGACCGCCGATATTCTGCACCAGTACATTGCCGACCTGGAGCAACAGGCATGGTTCATTAGTGCGGAGAAGCGGACTCCCCGCACCAGCAAATAGATTTAAGTCGACGAAGGCGCAACGGGAACATCTGTATCCCGTTGCGCCTTTTTAGTGGGTTATTTACTTGCTTGTAGCGAAAGCTGTAGCCAGTGAGAAGTCACCGTCGTACCAAGCTTCATTTTTCAGTACCACAGCGACTTCTCTGGGTGGAGTTTGTTCTCTATCAAAGGTGTTCTGATGTTTTAGGGGGAGGGCATGCCCCCGTTGACGTTGAGCGTTTCACCGATGACGTAGCTGGATTCTGGTGAGGTGAGGAAGACGAACGCTGGTGCGCATTCGGTGGGTTGTCCTGCTCGGCCTAGGGGGTGTCTTTGCCGAAGTGTGGGAGTGCCTCTTTGGGTTGTCCGTCGGAAACTTGTAGAGGCGTCCAGATGGGTCCAGGAGCTACGGCATTTACGCGGATTCCTCGTGGGGCCAACATTTGGGCTAAACCTTTGGTGAAGTTATTGATAGCGGCCTTTGTGGAGGCGTAATCGAGTAGATGGGTGGAGGGTTTGTAGGCCTGTATCGAGGTGGTGTTGACGATGGTGGATCCGGCTGGCATATGTTTGAGCGCAGCTTTTGAGATGCGGTAGATGGCGTGAATGTTGACGTTGAACGTATCCACCCATTGTTCGTCGGGAAGATCGCTGAGTTCTTCAACTGCAATTTGACGGCCAGCATTGTTGACGAGCGCGTCAAGTCCACCCAATTTCTCAGCAGCGTCGTCTACTAGTCGCGCGCAAAACTCTTTATCTCTGAGATCGCCCGGGAACAAGAACGCCTGCTGGCCTGTCTGCGTCACGATTGACTTGATGGATTGGGCGTCTTTTTCCTCGGCAGGTAAGTATGACAACGCGATGTCGGCGCCTTCGCGAGCGAATGCGATGGCTACGGCGGCTCCGATACCGGAGTCGGCACCGGTGATGAGTGCGCGGCGACCAACTAAGCGCCCTGTTCCTTGATAGGAATCTTCGCCGCGGTCACTGCGGGGGATGAGCTCTTTGTCTAACCCAGGTTCGGGCTGGTCCTGTTCAGGCGGAGTGATGGAGGGGTATCTTGTGACGGGGTTTTGGAATTTTAGTTGATTATTCGATTGGTCAGTCATGCGATTTCTCCTTCTTAGGAAGATAGGGCGAGGAATTTAGGACTGTTCTATCCCTTTCGGCCCTCTGTGGCGATGCCTTGAACGAAATAACGCTGGCCGAACGCGAAGAGCAAGAGCATCGGAAGGGTGACCAGCAGCGAGGCGACCATGACGTATTGATAGTCACCCTGTCCACCGTTGGTGGGGCTGTATTTCGTCATGGCGTAGGCGATGCCCAGCGGAGCAGTGAATTCTTCCGGGGATCCGGAATTCAGATAAATTAAGGCGGCTTGTAGATTGTTCCAGCTAGCTTGAAACTCAAAGATGAAAATCACTACAAGCGACGGTACAGAAAGCGGTAATGCAATGCGACGAAATAGTCCCCAATACCCTGCACCGTCAATACGAGCAGCTTCGAAAAGTTCCCGTGGAAGACCCATGAAAAATTGTCGTTGCAAGAAGATATAGAACGCTGAGCCAAAGAGGTTCATCCCAAAAAGAGGAACCCACGTGCCTACCAGTCCTAAATTGTTCCAAATCAGGTATTGGGGAACCATGGTGACGGCGCCAGGAAGCATCATTGTGGCAAGCACAAGGCCGAAAAGGAATCGGCGCAAGGGAAACCTGAAATAGGCGAACCCAAAAGCAACCATGGCGCTAGAAAATGTCACCAATGTCGCGGCAATAAAAGCAATGAGCAGTGAATTGAGGACCCAATTACCTAGCGGCAACTGGTTCCACACTTCCACGTAGTTCTGTGGTGTGAAGGTGTGTGGGATCAGTGAATTATCGAACACTTCACCCCGCGGTTTCAGGCTCGCAGCGAATAGCCAAGCAAAGGGGTAAAGAAAGATCAGCGAAATTGCTAGCAACAGCACCACAGTGAGCATGCGCCCCATGCTCCAGCGACGGGTGAATGTTTTGGGCGAGGCCAAGGTTTTCACTAACGTTCACCTCCTTCGTAGTAGACAAACCGATTGCCCACTTTCACTTGGATCGCACTGATGATCATGATGAGGACAAACAACAGCCATGCCATCGCTGAAGCGAATCCGAAATTAAACTCACGGAATGCTTGCTGGAACAAGTAGATTCCGTAAAACAGTGAAGATTCGGGAGAGGCGTTGGATTGGTCGCGCCAAAAAAGTAGGAAAGCTTGGTCAAAGACTTGGAGTGCTGCGATCGTTAGCACCAAGACGTTGAAGAAGATTGTGCTCGAGATTTGGGGCACGGTAATGAAAAAGAATTGGCGGACCGGACCGGCCCCGTCCAACGCTGACGCTTCGTAAAGTTCGGTGGGTACGTTTTTGAGCGCTGCCAGAAAGATCACCATAGTTCCGCTGACCCCCCACAAGGTCATAAGAACGATGGAGGGCTTTACCCAATCAGGATCAATCAGCCACTGTGGTCCCACAATCCCGAAGAACTTCAGAAACTGATTGATTGCACCAGTGTTGCCATTGAGAAGCAGTAAAAAAATAGCCGCGGTCGCAACGGCCGGCGTCATCTTGGGCAGATAGAAGATGGTTCTAAAAAATCCCGATCCTCTCGGAATCTTCGTCAAAAGCAATGCCAGTAAGAGCGCGAGAATTATTTCGAGCGGCACGGCCATGACGGCGTAAAACAACGTATTTGCCAGAGATAAAGCTACTTTCGGATCTTCAAAGAGTCTCTCGTAGTTAGCTGTGCCCACCGGACGAACAGCATTCGATATGGGGTTGTATCGGCTGAAAGAGATCATCAAGCTGAAAGCCATGGCACCGACCGTGAATACCAAGAATCCGATAATCCACGGGGAAATGAAGAGATACCCCGCTAATGCTTCTCGGCTGTTGTATTTTCTGAGCACTCTTCGAGTCGCTGGTCGTTCCGTACCGGGTGATTCCTTAAGTTGATCTCGTGCTGTGCTAGACACTGTTCGCCCCCTGCAACGCTCTATTATCTAAAATTCAGGCGATATTGATGATGACTATATCCATTTACATCTTCGACGGATAGTGCTTAGCTGATATGGCTAGAGCCTAGTGGGAAACTCTTTGGATCTTAGCTATAAGCATTGTCACGCCTCGAAAACCTATACTCGCTTCCTTGTCAATGACTAGGAACGTGCCATGTTACTGGCCGCTGTAGAAAGTTGAATCGTCATGAACGTGAAGAAGTCAATCGTTGGCACCATATCCATCGGGGCGCTGGTGGTCCTGACAGGTTGCGCAGGAGGGGCGAGTACCGCAGCGACCTCTTCACCTGCAGTAGCTTTCAATACGAACGTCTCAGGAGATCTCAAGGCATGGGCTTTTGATAATGCCGACGACGTTGGAAAAGCACGCATGAAATACGCTGAGGAGAAGCTCACCGGCCTCAATGTTACTTTGGACCAAACATCCTTTGATGCTCAAAAATTCACCACGAGAACTGCTAGCGGAGACGTACCAGACGTCGTGCAAATGAGCAGATCATACGTGGCCACCTATGCGGCGCAAGAGCTGATTCAACCTCTTGACCAGTGCTACGCGGCACACGGCGTTGATGCCGAAAAGTACTTTTATCCTGCTGTGACATCCCAGGTAAAATACAAAGACCATATCTGGGGCGTGCCCCAGTTCTATCAGCCTGCCGCAATCATTGCCAATACTGATGTGCTCAAGGATGCAGGTATCACGGTGGGAGAAATTGATACTTCCCAGCCAGAAAAATTGCTAGCGGCGATTGGTAAGGCATATGCAGAAAAGGGTGGTAATCCTGCGGTGCTTGGCTTTGATCCTGTAGCGACGGGCCAGATCGAATTATGGTTCTTAGGCTTGGGCGGAAAACTTCACGAAGAAGATGGAACCCCGTCCTTGGATAAGCCTGAAAACGTCGAAGTGATCAGTTTCCTCAAGAAGATCTATGACGCTCAAGGGGGCTTCGCGAAAGTCCGAAGCATGAGTGATTCTTTCGATGTGTTTGGTGACAAGAATCAGTTCGTAAGCGGCCAAGTTGCTGCGCAAGTAAACGCCCAGTGGTACGTCAACGTTCTTTCACCGTATGCCAAGGACCTCAATATCACCGGCATTCCCTTCAAAGACCGTCAAGGCCAGATAACCACGGCCGCAAGTGGCACGGTCTTCGTCATTCCCACCGGGGCTAAAAACAAGGACGCTGCGTGCGCGTGGATGTTGTCGTTGGTCGAGCAGGAAGCATGGATGGCAGCTGGAGAAGCACGGGCGAAGACGCTTAAAGAGAAACCTGGTTCCATCAATACCGGCCTGTTCACTGGCTCGCCAGGACCTGATGAAGCCATTCGATCACAATTTGTGAAGGCCAGCGGTAATCAAGGATTTGATGAAACGATTAAAACGTTTTACGAAGTGTTGCCCCACGGTAAGCCAATTGGGTCCAGCCCCGCCGGGGAAACCATTACCGCGGAACTAAAGAACGCCGTGACCTCGGCTCTGCTCGGGGAAAAGACGCCTGAGCAGGCTCTTAAGGATGCTCAAGGCGCTTCAATGCGCTCATTTGAGCAGTTCCAAGAATAAGCACACCTGCTGGTGGTGCTGCCGCCTTCGTTGTGGGGGACGGTGCGCCACCAGTGGGCTGGTCTATTCATTAGGCATTTCCTTCTTTTCTGTGCACCCTTTCTGTCATACCTTCATCGAAGAAGAATGTCGTGGGAGTGCAGGGTGTTTTGTATCCCCGGAGTGTCAGAAGGAAGTGAAATGGTTTGCGCTGTCTCTCTTGCGACAGTGCTCCGGGAATCAGTCACGAATCCATTTACCAGGCGATCTATGTTCCAGGCCGTGGCGAACTGCGTAAAGACCTTTACCGGTGCCTGTCCACGGGATAGCTAAATGCATCGTACCCGCAGTCACCGCAGTCATAGCGTCCACAAATTGATCAAAGGGCCGCCTCCATTGCTTCGGTGAACCGAATTTTTCCACTGAGCGAACGCTCCGAGGTGATCGGTGGGGAGGTCAGCGCCCGGTTATGAAATCGAAAATGGACATCAGTCTCTCGTCGCAGATTTGAGAGGCAGAGGGGGTTGGCATGCGGAGGACTTATCCCACGTGCGGTGGTCCGATTTCTTGGACCAATTGCTGTGGTTTGGTGGATGTGGCAGTCACACGCAATCCCGCGCGTGGACAGTTAGTTGTCGATTCGGGAGGCGCAGGGAGTGGCTGGTGAAGAATGAGGTAAGGAGTGCGGTTGGAGCAAGGCACTGCGCATTGAAGAGTTCTCGCAGTATGTATGAGTAAGACTTTCTGCGGGGAAGTCGATAGTTATTCAAACTTCTTTGCAGCGTTTAATTGTTGCGCCCGGTTGCCTTCCAGCATCGTTGAAGGCAACCGGGCGTCTTTTTAGAAGAGGTTAGCTCTGTTGGACGTTGTCTTTGGCTTCGGTTGTACGGTCCTTGACCTCGGTGACGGCTGTCTGGCCCTCGGCTTTGAGCTGTTCGGTGGCGTCCGCGGCGGTGGCCTTGACGTTTTCCATTGCTGTTTGGACCGGCTCTTTGAGACCTTGTGCGAGGTCTTTCGCTGCTTCTGTTACCTCGGTAGTGAGAGGTTCGGCAGCTGACTTTAGCGACTCGGCTGCTTCGCGTTCCTTCTGGCTAGCGGGGACGAGGGCCGAGAGGAGAAGTCCGGCACCGAAGGCGATCAGGCCGGCAGCGAGTGGATTGCCTTGGGTTTTTGCTTTCATCTGGTGTGGAGCGTCGGCTATGGCAGAACCGGCCTCATGAATGTGTGAGGTTGCGCCCTCGCCCGTGGTCTGGACGTAGTTGACCGTGTCGTCGGCAGCTCCCATGACTTTTTCTTTGACTCCGAAGAGTGCGTCTTTGACCTTGTCGGCTTGGCGTTGGGCGATATGTGAGGGGGTGACCTTGTCAGCCACAGCATCCACACTGGTACCAAGTCGAGCCCGCGTTGCTTCAATATCGGCGCGGATGTCGTCCGGATTTTCACTCATTGTTTATCCTCGCTTTAGTGGCTGGGCTTGAGAGTAGGGGGGATTTCTTGAATCGTCTCGGCTGTCTGAGGTAGGCCCTTGATGGTTTTGAGTTCTTTGCGGCCCAGCACTGCCAAGATCGCACCGGTGATGCCCCAGATGATCGCTACGACCACGCCGGACCAGCCCAGCCCGATGAGGGTTCCCAATCCCCACCACAAGGCGAGAGAGAGGAAGAGTAGGACAAAGTGGGCTGCGATGCCGGCGCCGGCTAGCATTCCGCCACCCTTGCCGGCACGACTTGTGCTCTGCTTCAGTTCGGCCTTGGCAAGCTCCACTTCTTGGCGCATCAGCGTTGATAGGTCGCGCGTGACATCACCTAGAAGATCGCCGAGCGAACCGCTTTCAGAGGGAGAAGAGGCTCCGTTAGCGCTCGGGGGTTCTGGTACTTGGTGACTCACCGTTGGCCCTCCTGCGGGTGAGAGGAAAGAAAATCGTCATGAAGGGCGGTGTTGGAGCCGGTCCCCGACGGCAACGTCTCTGTCGAGACAGGACCAGGGGTGCCGGTTAGAACTGGCTCGTCGAAGAACTGGCTACCTGAGGTGGGCATAGTCCTTGTCTCTTGATCGGCAGTGGGATCGGCCGGAGTACTCAGGTGTGAAGGTTTCGAAGGAGCATGCGGGGTGTCTGCGGACGCGGACTGAAGGTTGCGCCCAAGACGTCCGGCTAGAATGCCTGCCCCAGCGGCAGCAAGGAGGAAGGCTCCGGGACGTTGACGAGCGAAAGACTTTAGCTCGTTGAGGACATCGCCAGGCTCTCGGCTCTCAAGCCAACTGGCCACGGAAGACGAACGATCAGCTACTTGGCGGATCACCTCGCTGGCGATACCCGAGTGCTCTGAGGCGTTGGCCATGGTGTGCAGTTCGTTGGAAATCGAATGCAGACCCTTTGCAGCGTTTTGTTGTTGCGTGCCTGCCTGTGCCGTGAAATCTGTGCGAGCCTGATGGAGCAGATCCATGGTGTTGTTTTTGACTTCATCGGCAACGTTGGCTGTCGCGGTCTTAGCGGTCTCGACGACGTTCTGTGCGGACTCTTCTACCTGAGACTTCACTTCGTAGGCTTCGTCCTTTGCGGATTCGACCTTTGAAGTAGCGCCGGTTTCTGGCGTTGTATGTGTGGAAGTGGACGAAGGCAGTGATGCTGGGGGAAGCAATTCACCATCTGCCGAGCTTGGCGTGTTGTAAGTATTGTCTTGGGTCATCTTCGCTCTCTTTTCCATGTAGATCTGCTGAGGGTAAACCAGCCAGCAGGGTCGAGCTCGAATTATTTAATCCGTTTACGCTTACATAGTAAGCACAGGTTGTTCTGGTTGGATAGAGCGAAATTTTTTAGAAAATTGTCGATGAATGTCCTTGCCACGCACCGTGTAAATGTGTTTAGGGTGAAGTGTTGTATCGATCCGCACGGAGCGAGCGCTATCAGCGCAACAACAAAGATCCAAAGGAGATTTCATGCTCACCAAGGAACACATTGATGAACTGCTCGCACGAAGTGGAAACGTCGTTTCTACTGAGGGCGCCAAGATCGGATCTATCGGTCAGGTCTACGTTGATGATGAAAATGGACAACCTACTTGGGTGACAGTGAAGACTGGTCTGTTTGGCACATCGGAATCCTTTGTTCCGCTGGAAGGGGCCCGCCTCGAAGGCGAAGATGTTGTTGTCCCGTACACGAAAGATCAAGTAAAGGATGCCCCGCGTATCGATGTGGATGGCCAACTGGATCCTTCAGAAGAAGACCGGCTTTACTCCCACTACACCCTCAGCGCCGGATACCAAGACCATGTTGACTCCGACAGAGGACCATTAGGGGACCATGAGGCTGTCTCAACGGCAGGCTTCGACGGAGACAATGATCCACACCGCACAACAGAGAACAACAATCTTGACGATGGCCTCACTCGCTCCGAGGAACGCCTGAAGGTTGGCACCGAGAAGGAAGCAGTGGGACGTGTGCGCTTACGCAAGTACGTCACCACTGAAAATGTCACCCAGACCGTGCCGGTAACACGGGAAGAGGTGCGCATTGAGCGGGAACCCATCACAGACGCTGACGATGTCGCCATGACCTCGGCTGCACACTTGGGCGAAGAAGAACAAGAAGTCATCTTGCATGAAGAACGCCCCGTAGTTCAGAAGGAAACCGTCCCTGTCGAGCGAGTGCGCCTTAAGACAGAGACCGTGACTGATGATGTCACTATCGACGAGCAAGTACGCAAGGAACACATCGAAGCAGAAGGCGACGACACCCTGCGTTAAGACCCTGCCAAGTATAAATCCTTACGAAAACTAGGTCTTATTCCGTCAATAAGATAGTCGCTCGGCGATTTCTGCCTGACGAGGTTCTTCATTACAGGCAACTTCTAAAAAGTGAAAGGCCGGCCACATTGAACTGGCCCCCGTAAGTTGGACTCGCAATTGCGATGGGTCCACTCTGCGGGCCAGTTCATACCGGGCCGGCCTTTCTGCTTCCCTATGCAACTTCCCAATTGCAATGCTTGGTGCTCACGATAACCAAGAACATCAGAATAGAACAAAGTTTCTGTTTAGTGCAAACATTCGACTGGTTTGAGACTCTGTAACTCTGTTAGTAACAGAGTCTGTTAGTTGGTACTTCGGAAGACCGTCCGCGCAGGGAGTGGCAATTGCTTCGCGGAAGAGGGCCTTTTCGGAACTGGTGTGATGCTTTTTTCGTGAGTTCGCAGTGGGACTGTAGGCGTGAGGGTGCCCTCGCCTGTCACCAGAATTTTTGATCTGGGCCACCGGCCGCTGGATCGAGAAGTTCCACAACCGTGCCCGGCTCCACTTAGCCCGAGGCTACGACACTCCTGTGGAGCGTGAGCTACTGCTCACCACGGCACAATCTCAGCCGGTACGAGCCGCCTGATCAAGTCTCCACGACTTGGGGGCAACCCTGAAGAGAAGGTGTGGTGTGTGTGACCGGTCGCTGTGGGTCCCGCTGTGCATATTGTGGGCGGGTGGAGACCTTTGAGGAGTCTCAGGCCGTCCACAGTGTGTGCAGGGGGTGACGCTTTCGTAACCCAGTGTGGATGTGCAAGAGGGCAGTTCTCGTGATCGAGAACTGCCCTCTTCTGTTTGGGTGTCGCTATTTTTCGTTGCCGGCATCTTTTTCTTTGGATGATTGCTGGGTGGTGGTTCCTGATTGCTGGGTGCCGGTTTGGTTGGTGGTGCGGCCGGTTTCGGGGAAATTGGCTTGCTTGTTTTTGGTGCGTTTCACCTACGAAGTCGCGCGACGTGGGTCCACGGAGACTATGGCTTCAGCACCACCTTGATGCAGCCGTCTTGCTTCTTCTGAAACTTCTCGTACATCTCCGGCGCCTCGTCCAGGGACGCGGTGTGCGTCTTGAGGTCGAGAACCCCCAACGGGTCCGAAGGATCGTCGACAAGCGGCAAGAGGTCATCGGTCCACCGCTTCACGTTGCACTGGCCCATGCGTAGCTGGATCTGCTTGTCGAACATCGTGAGCATTGGGAGGGGGTCCTTCATGCCGCCGTACACCCCGCTGATGGAGACCGTTCCGCCGCGCCGAACGGCGTCGACGGCGGTGTACAGTGCGGCGAGCCTGTCCACCCCGGCCGTCTCCATCGCCTTGCGGCCCAGCGGGGACGGCAGCAGCCCCACCGCCTGATGGGCCGCACCGGCCACGGGTGAGCCGTGAGCCTCCATACCGACCGCGTCCACCACGGAATCCGGACCGCGGCCGTCCGTGAGGTCCTTCAGCTGCTCCGCTACGTCGCCGGAGAAGTCCAGCGTCTCGATGCCGTAACGTTCGGCCATGGAGCGCCGCTCGGGGACCGGGTCCACCGCGAGCACCCGGTAGCCCAAGTGCCGGCCGATCCGGGCGGACATCTGACCGATCGGGCCTAAGCCCAGCACGGCCAGGGAGCCACCCGACGGGGGCGCGGCATACTGCACGGCCTGCCACGCCGTGGGCACTACGTCGGAGAGGAACAGGTAGCGCTCGTCCTCGCCGGTGTTCGGGACCTTAATGGGTCCGTAGTCCGCGTGTGGGACACGCAAATACTCGGCCTGCCCGCCGGGCACCGAACCGTACAGGCGGGAGTAGCCCAAGAAGGCTGCACCGCTGTTGTACTCCCGGACCTGGGTCGTCTCGCACTGAGACTGCAAGCCCTGCTTGCACATGAAGCAGTGGCCGCAGGAGACGTTGAAGGGAATCACCACGCGGTCCCCGGCCTTGATATGGGTAACGGCGGAGCCGACCTCTTCCACGATCCCCATGGGCTCGTGGCCGATGACGTCGCCTTTGTCCATGAACGGGGTGAGCACCTCATACAAGTGCAGGTCCGACCCGCAGATGGCGGTCGAGGTGATCCGCACGATCGCGTCCGTGGGCTCTTGGATCCGGGGATCCGGAACCTCCTCGACGCTCACGGACCGCTTCCCCTGCCATGTCAGAGCCTTCATACGTCCTCCTTCTCAGGGCTGCCCCCCGGGCCGGGATGACAGCCTGCTGATCTGTCCGGTGTGACCGATACTACTATGACGTCTCGTTCTGATGAGCCCGGTGGGTCGCCGGTGAGTATCGCTCGGGATGTGTTAATTGAGCTCGCTATACCGAAGCGCCCTAGGTTTTTTGCCACTTTCGTCGACTTGAGCGAGGCCTACGACGTAGCAAGCGTGGCCTGTTTCGTCGAGCAATATTCCGAGTGGCGGTTGGGGCGTTCGACGTGCACTTCATTGGATTGGTTGTTTTAGGCCTTGGAGCAACGTGTCAGAGGTTCGTGCATGCCCCACACTCGTGTCCGTAAGTGTGTCTGCTCTGGGTGAGCGTGTGGAGTGTGTGCGGCTGGTTGTTGAGGGTCCTGCTGTGCATATTGTGGGCGGGTGGAGACCTTTGAGGAGTCTCAGGCCGTCCACAGTGTGTGCAGGGGGCAACGTTCCGCAAGTCCGAGTGGGTGTTCAAAAGGGCAGTTCTCGCGTGCTAGAACTGCCCTTTTCTTGTTGGGTGTGGTTATTTTTCGTTGCCGGCGTCTTTTTCTTTGGATGATTGCTGGTTGGTGGTGCCTGGTTGTTGGGGGCCGATTTGGTTGGTGGTGCGGCCAGTTTCGGGGAAGTTGGCTTGCTTTGATTTGTTCCGCTCTGCGAACAGGTCGGCTTCGCGGAGGGTTGTGCCGAGACCGGCGTTTACGTTGTTGAGGAGGTCTTGCAGTTTGTGGGGTGGGAAGCCGGCTTCGACAGCGGTGCTGACCATGCCCGCGATGGACGCGTCGGGGTGGTTGGGTGGTACTTGGAGGGCTAGTTGTTTGCCGCCGATGACGTCGCCGGCGGTGTAGTGCTTGATGCCTCCGACAGCTCCGAGGAGCCCTATGTATTCGGGTGGGCAGGCGAGGAATGCTTGGCGGAGTACTTCGGCTTGTGGTCGTGATGCGGTGTCGTGGGTGATGATGAGGTCACGAACGAGTGTTGAGCTGTCCATGAGGGCTGCTAGGCGCGGGTAGTCGGTGTCTCGTGGTTGTTCACCGGGGGTGGCGAGACGGTCCAGGATGTCGAGTGTTCCGGTTCCGCGGTCGACGTGTTTCTGGTTGTTGATGGCGTCGATTTCGGGCGGGGGTAGTGGTTGCCAGGTGCTGGTTCCGGTGTGTTCGTAAGAGTTTTTCGCGTCATCGAGACTGGCTGCTGGCGAGCTTCCGAGGAGCGCGCCGATGGCGTCAACTCTGTCGGATTTGAGGGGCTCCGGGAGAGTCCATTCGTCGAGGTTGGGGAGGTATGTTTCCACGGTTTGGGCTGCGAGGTCGATGTGCAGCTGGATGATGAGCGGGTTTTGCGTTGCGTCGAGTTGTGTGCGGAGTCCTTCTTCGACGGCGTGTGCGCGGGCTTTGCCGTGTTCGCCGTAGGAGGCGATGGTGATCATGTTGGGGTGGCAGTCGTAGCGGCCGATGATCTGGAGTGTTTTGGCTGCTTGTTCTGAGAAGTGTTGGGACTCTTCAGTGTTGGTGGGGGCGATGTCGAAGGTGACGAATTGGTCGTCCTCACGGTCTCCGAAGCCGAAGATGACGACGTGGCGGTCGTCGGGGCGGAATTCGATGAGTTGTGGGACGAGGGCAGCGAGTTCTGCTGGTTCGCCGAGGGGGTTACTCACTTGCTCTCCTGACCTTTATTGGATGTGGGGGTTTTTGTGGGTGGTGGTCCGATGCGTAGATCGGGAATCTGGGTCACGGGCCCTGTTTGTGCTGCTTCGTGTTCTCCGATGGCGGCGTCGAAGGCTTTCTCGACGGGGCTCTGGGAGTTCGGTTCCATGATGTTTTCTCCTGTTTTTGCTGACGCTGATGCTTGGCCGGTTGGTGGCCGTTTATTTGCCGAGCTCGTTGCCGGCATCGGGGGCGGGTGGTTCGTGTTTTGCTGTGGTGCCGGGGGTGTCCGTGTCGCGGCCTGCGGGGAAGGATGCTTGGCGGTATTTGTTCCGGTCGTGCACACCGTCGGCTTCGTCGATGTGTGGTGGTAGGGCTTCGGCGATGCGATCGATGACCTTCTTGAAGGCTTGAGGGGATGCCATGGTGAGGCGGGCTTGGGTGATGGTTTCTCGCCAGGGGCCGTCGGCATCGTTGGTGGGGATGTTGTTGATTAGTGGCATGGCTGCTCGGTAGTTGCCTTGGGCTGCGTAGGTGACGGCCGCCGGCACGGCGAGGTCTTGTCGGTGGGTGGCCGGTGCTGTGTTGTGTAGGTCTTGGAGGACCGCGGATTTGGCGGGTGTTTGGGTGGCGTCGAGGGTGACTTGGTCGCGCACGAGGGGTGAGCTGGTGATCAGTGCCGCTAATCGTGGGTAGAGGCTGGTGGGTTCGTCGAGGGAACTGGTGGCGATGGATTGGAGTAGGTAGGAGGCTTCGGTGCTGCGCACCGAGGGCCGGTGGTTTTGGATGTGGTGAAGTTCAGAGTCGTTGAGTGGTTTCCATGTGGTGTTGTTTTGGCTCATGTTCTTCTCCTGGCTGTACGTCGGTGTGGATCGTGGGGCCGGGGCTCACTGGTGCTCGGGCGGCATGACCGCTGGTGGGTTGGCCGGAGGGCGGGTTCGTGGGGCGCGTTTGGTGGTGCGTGGATCTGTGAGTCCGAGCTTGCGGAGTTCGGCTGGGCTGTTGCCGGCGGTCACGGCTGCTTGGAATGAGCGGGCGTGGTCGTCCTTGATGGTTTTGAGCTCTGTGTCGAGCTGCTTTTTGAAGTCCTCGAGTCGCTTCTTGTGGTTGGCTTCTGCGTTGATGACGGCTTGGCGGGCGGTGGCGAGAGCGCTGATGGCGTCGAGTTTTTTGGTGTGTTCCTCGCGTGCTTTGGCGAGGATTTCTTCAACGGATTGATGAGTGGCCATGTACTCATCCTATGAACGGAACAATGGCGTGGGTACTAGCCATTCGTCTATGTGGATAACCCTCAGAATCTGTAAGACTGAGCATGGACCGCCCGCGGAAGCGGAGCGGAGCAAGCTATAGATTTAGCCGGGCTAAATCGCTTGCGAATCTTGCTGCTTGGCAGGGTTCGTGACACACTCGAATCAGTTTTGATCGTGTGTGGCGTTGCACTGTGCTGGAGGTGAATTGGATGGATCGGAAGCGGCAGGCGAACGTGACGGGAGGCCGTCCGATTCGTCGTGAGGTGAAGTTGAGTGTGAGCGAGGATGCTGCGCTGCGGGTTGCTGCTGCGTCGATGGGGGTGACGGTTCCGCGGTTGCTGAAGGAGTCAGCGTTGAGCGCGTCTCGTGGAGAGACGGTCACGGAGCGGCATGAGCTGATCAAGGAATTGTTTTTGGTGCAGCGCGCGATTGCTGCTGTGGGTAACAACATTAACCAGATCGCCAGGGCAGCGAATGCGACGGGTGAGATCTCGGAGGAGTTGCAGGGCAGTCTGGTGTACGCACGCAGTGTGCTCAAGCGCATGGATGCTGTTTTGGAGTCATTGAGTTTGGATGGTGGCCAGTCATGATTCCTAACATCACTCGAGGTGACCGGATGGCCGGGTTGATGGCGTACTTGGTGGGTCCTGGACGTGCGAATGAGCACGAGAATCCGCACTTGGTGGCCGGTGATGATCGAGTGCTTTTCGCGGTCGATCACGATGGCGAATTATCGTCGTATGACGCGTTTGAGATCGCGTCAGTGTTGTCTCAACCGCAACGCGTTCACGGGACGAAAGTGAAGTCCCCAGTGAACGTGTGGGACGAGGAACTGGGTCAGAACGTGAGGGTCGGTTCGACGCGTGCGGAGGTGTGGCATTGCTCCTTGTCGCTGGCTGCCGAGGAAGGCAAAATCGATGACGCGAAGTGGTCGAAGATCGCGAACGAGTTTGTGAACCGGATGGGGTTCATTGACCCCGATGGTGCGAAGTCATCTCGCTGGGCTGCGGTGCATCATGGTGCCTCGAAGAATGGTAATGACCACATTCATATTGTGGTGCAGATGGTGCGTGAGGACGGTACGAAAGCGAACGTCCACAACGACTTCTACCGGTCGCAACAGGTGTGTCGGGAGTTGGAGAAAGAGTTCGAGCTGCAACTGCTGGAGAGCCAGGAGAAGGGTCTTGGTCTGGCCGGGGATAAGCCAGCAGAACGCACGCGTGCTACCCGTGAAGTAGCACCACAGTCGGCACCGTTTGAGTTGCGCCGGCGGATGCGCGCAGCCCTAGCAACAAGCAGCACCGAGGCGCAGTACGTGCAACGGCTGTTGGATATGGGCGTTCGTGTTGCTCCCTCGTTTGAGAAGGGCTCACGAACGCAGGTGCGCGGGTACAAAGTCGCGATCGCCGGTGCCAAGAATGAGGACGGACACACGATCTGGTACACGCCCTCAAAGCTGGACCGGACCCTGGGGTGGCCGCAGATCCAGCAACGCTTCGGCGGCCGCGAACACGATGAAGCAGTCTCACTTTTGGTGAGTCTGCACAATTCTCAGGACGTGCCAGCGCCGCAGATTCGCTTGCACGGCTTTGATCCAATCAGGGCTGAACGGTTGATGAGCGGCAAGGCCGGCCCGGATACGTTGGCGAACATTTACGCGCGGGTGTCGATGCAGCTCGAGAAAGACCGGCCGGGTGCTTTTGCACGGTTGAGCGAGAACTACGCCAGGGCAGCCCAAGGACGCGGCAACGCTGCGTACGCTGTACGCATTGGTGCACGTTTTGCGTCGAAGGATTCCACTCGCGGATGGCTGGCCGTGATTCAACAGGCGAACCGGCTCGGTCGCGCGATGACCGCAACACAACTGATGACTGAACGACCCCGGCTTGCACGCTCGACAGCAGCACTGCTCGAGCACGCGAACCGCACCCTTGAAACTGCCACTACATCCACTACTACAGATCGACCATTTGATTATCGTCTCGGACGATACCGGGATACCGGACGAGGCCACGGACTCTAGGAGGACATCATGGAGGCGCACGAAGAATCAGAAGTCGCAGAATCCCTCGGCCGCGTCCTACGCGTGGCTACCGGCGGGCAAATGCAGTTGATGGAAATGAACCAACGTCGCCGACAGATGACCGAGGCAGAGCGCCAGCGCGAAGATCAACAGAACGCCCGGCGCGACCAAGTCCTAGCAGCCGCGTTGCAACAGACGGTATTCACACGCGAGTACTGGCGCACCGCCGGCTCAGAATCCATCGCCGATAACTTCACAGTGCTAGCGCAGCTTCGTGGGCAACACCCACAAGCTGAGACCGCGTACGGGCATATGAAGGACGTGCTGCGAACCGACTTTGGCATCAACGTTGAGGACGCCAACCGTGATCACCCGGACGCACTGTCCAAACAGCATCACGAGCTCCGAGATGCCCTGGATGATCACTTCGCCAAGAAATACCTGGACGCGGAAGCAGACCAAACCTTGGCCGCAGGCACAGGCCGGAACGAACCAGAAGTAGTTGCTGAAGCTGGCGAGCTGCGCGAAGTGGCAGATGAAGCCAAAGAATCCGAAGAAGCCCACCTGGACAAGGCTGCCGAACATGAAGCGGAAGCCGGTCAAGACCGTGTAAACGCAGCGGCCCAAGAAAGTGGTGCAGCACTAACAGCTGAACCTTACTCTAGGGCAACAGTCCAAGCACTGGCGCAGGTCCGTGAAACAGCAGGCGCTGAGGCTGCAGCCAGCCGAGAGACGCAGTCTAAGAACTTCCCACAAAGCCCGGACACGCAAATCAGTACAGGCACCACTCGTAAGCCGGCGCGACGAACCGGAAACCAACACACACCGGGCCGACGCAGAGAATCAGGACGAACCCGATGAGCACCAACCCCTTCAGTGAAGAATCCGAAACCGAACCAACAAACGAAGAATCCACCCAACGAGAACTCTGCTACCCGAACGCCGAAGAATGGGTCAACAACTGGCTACTACCGCACTACCGACGCAACCCAGCCACCCACAAGTGGGACCCGCAATGGTGGCGCTACGAAGAAGTCGGCACCCTCATGGAAACCCTCTGGGAGACCTGGGAAAAAATGCGATGGGACGGAGCCGGCGGCATCGCCAACTACTTCCGCGACTACCTCTACCCGCTCATGGACCGCATCACCGCACCAGACGGACCGTTCTGGGCGTTCGATCCGCCACTCAAAGAGGATGTACCCCCAACACTACCGAGTGAGCCAGCGCCAGACGGGTTCTACAACTAGATGCAACAGCTTTGATCGAGTAGAGCTTCAGTGCATCCACGCAAGAGCGGAGGTTGGCAATCCGGCTACAGCTGTGACGGCGGGTGGAAGAGCTACTGCTTGGACAGCGCCTGACGTAAGCGCGACAAATGAACCAGTGCCAGACGGGATCTACAAATGAGTTGGAGATTTGTGGTGAGCGCGGAAGGAACTGTTTGTTTCAGGTTCCGCCGCTAACTCTCATTATGGAAGGGGTTGTCCCAGCCACAGTACTAGGAACGTGGCGGCGAAAACTACCCCTCCAAGGAGGTAAAAAGCATCAAGTTTGTGCGACGAATCCCACCATTTTGAGTCTTTCTCTTCCTTGGCCCTATTTTTCATATTTTTTCTTTTTCTACTACTACTCGCTTGGGTAATAGATCCCCCCAAATCGACTGGAATCCCCGCAGAGGAAAGTATTTCCTCTTGGCGCATGCTGTCTTTTACAGCGGCTTTGAGATACGTATGAAACCAAAGCCGATCTGTGAACCAGAATCCTAACCAAAGCGCGAAGCCCACTGGTAGCAGCAATGCGGCGATGCTTATATCTAGAGAGTCAAACAGTTTGATTCTGCCCAAATTTTCGTATGCGAAACCTGCAGCGCCAATTACGAATGTAAAAATGGTGAAAGCGAGGCTTCGTATTCGCCACCCGAGGTCATTGAAATGCATCTGGACAGAAACTTCTTGCTTCCAAATTTCGAGGTGAGATTCGGTATCAATTGGCGTCCCGAAGTTGAATAATCCTAAGATTTCAAACAGGCCCTCCGTGAGCGTGTAATCCGGAGCAGCTTGGACTGAACTGCGTTCACGTTCAACTTCAGACGGTGTCCAATGAGTTACACGGCGGAGGAGATCGTATTCCGCTTTTGTATGATTCCTTCCATAGTCGGCGTAAACAGATATGACACCTGCGGCATGTGCCATTGCCACATCCCGATCGAGACTGTCTCCTATGTATATAGTTTTACGGCCTGGGACGGAGTGGGCTTTGAGGATGACTTCGAGGATTTGGGGGGATGGCTTTGAGATTCCCTGGGGCACGTTCAAATGCTCGGTATATTTAAGCCCATACTCGGAGTCAGGCAAGGTTCGCATGGACTCAGCTGATTCTCCTGCTGGGAAATCATGGTCCGGTGAAGAATAGATGACGTCAATCACCCCGTCGAGGCCCAGTTTTCTAACACGCCACTCAGTCCAAAATCGCAGCGACTCCGTGTAGGCGATAACTTTCACTCCCTGGCTTTTTACATACTTCAGAGTGTGTAGGACGCCTGGATAAAGTTTGGTGTATCGCAATCTTGCAGAGTTTTGCGCATGCAGTGCGTCGTCAAAGAACTCGCGTGGACTTTGGCCACCGGAAAATTCTTTTAGCTCAGGTAGTACATCGACGAGCCAAGAATATTCGGATGTCCCTTTTTCCTCGTGGATCTTCTTAATCGATGTGAGTAGTTGCTCTTCGTCGATGCCCGTCTTCTGGCTCAACCCTTCAACCAACGCAGAAAAAGACATGTACCAACCGTGAAACCACGTCCAGAGTGTGTCATCAAGGTCAACAATAACTAGGCCAATTTCCGGCTTTATTGAAGCATCCATAGCCTAAACATACGTGGGTCATATGACAGATAGAAAAGTCGGGCGGGATTCTGACCTCTGAGTCTTAGCTGGCTGAACCTTCCGCGGAGTTTTCAAATAGTCGCTGCGAATCCAGACAATCGCGACCGTAGTTTTTTGCGGTGAAGTGTTCAAGCTCGATAAGTGCGGGTGGCATTCCTGAGCTGGTGAGGATGGCTCGGCCGCGTGGGAGTGCGGCGAGGTCTGCGACGTCCATGATCTTTTCGCGTTGGATCGAGGTTGAGACAGACCGTCCGCCCTTTTGAGTCGAGGAGGAGCGTTTGACGACGTCGTGATCGCCCACGAGTTGGGAGAGGAACGGTAGGAAGGTGTTGTCACTGAGGCCTGATCCTGCGACGCGAATGTTCGCGGCTGACCATAGTTTTTTCATGCCTTTCTCACCGAAGGCTTCGAGGCCTTGGTCCCAGCCTTGAAAGAATGAGGATAGGACGATTCCGCGGGATCCGTAGTGGCTGTAGACATCGGGGAGTTGTCGCCAGCGGACGACGTTGGCGACCTCATCAAGGACGCCTGCCATTGGTGGTGAGAGTCGGCCGCCTGGTTGTCTGGCTGCTGTTTTCTCGGCTGCGGTGAGGACTGCTACGGCGAGAGCTGCTGTTACGGCGCGTGCAGTGCCGGCGCCTTCTTTAGAGATCAGGTACAGGGTGTCGGTGGAGCTCGCGAATTTCACGTGATTGAACTCTGGTCGATTCTTAGTTGGATCGTCCGTGATCCAAGGGACGACGTTTTCGTAGGAGAGGACGTTCACCCAGGGGCGCATCGTGCCGTAGACGCCATCTCGCTGTTTCTCGGTCAGTGTTTGGATTCTTCCCAGTGCGGCACCGAGACCCGGGTGCCCCGCTTCGATGAGAAGGTTTCGGGGCGTCTTGTCTTCTGGGTCTTGCGCCCAGGTGAAGACGTCAGTGATCGGCTGTCCAGCGATGGAGGCGGCGAAGAGCATGTGTGAGAGCAGGCGTTTGCCGTCGGATTCGAAGTAAGCGTCCTGCTTCGCTCCAGCGTCGGTGGCTGAGGAGATGAAAACATCGGTGAGGGTTTCCGCAGCTTCCATGGAGTCGACGAAGCTGAGCGGGTTCCACCACCAAGACGGCTCTTCACCGATGATGTTTTGGACGTCGTGCACCCACACGACACCGTTCAACGAGCGTGGGCCACGGGTCAGGTCCACGATGTCTCGCTTATTCGAGGTAGCTAGCACCGGCCCCTTGGTCTCGATAATCTGGGGGACGCACACGCAGGAGGTTTTTCCTGCGCGGGGTCCCATCAACCAGATCTGGACCCATTCCCATGAAGCGTAGAGCCGTTGCCCGTTGCCAACGAGTTTCGCTAAGGGGACACCGGGGCCGGCCTTCTCGGCACGTAACCGTGCAGCGTCTTCTTGGGCTGCTTTTTCCATGAGGGCGGTGAAGTCTTTAGGTCGTGACATCCGTGAAGCCAGGTGATCGATCCGGGATCGGTTTTTGCCTCGGTTGCGGAACGCTTTGAATAGCAATGTGCCCACACCAATAAATAGGATGAGTCCTGCCAGGCTGAGGCTGATCTGCCACCCAGAGACCGGGGCGTATCCGCGGGCTTGGGCAAGGATGATCCCTACCGGATTCTTGGTGCCGGCTGCTTGGACCGTGGCCGGATCGAGCGCGCCTGTGAGGCCCCACAACAAGCCACAGGCAAGACCGATCGTGAGCACGATCAGCAAAACGATCCATGGACCTTCATTGGATCCTGGCTGGTTGCGACGGCCGGATCGTGGGTCCCCGAAAATGGTCATTTGATCATTTCCCAGTCGCGGTTCGTATCCGAAACGAAGAACTCGTATGAGGTGAGTTCTGTATGAAACGGTGTGCCGGCTTGTTTGCCAGTTTTCAGGATGAAGTTTCCCGCTCCTGGCCTTAGCCCTGCTTTACCGGTCCGGTAATCCACGGGTGCTTCAGCCGTCCAGTCCGAGAGCAGCTCCATCTCCTCTTGGGAGAGGCTGAACACTTCGCGAAGGTTTCCCATCTCGCCCTTGGCCAGGCCTCCCAGGAACACCATGGAGGATCGTTCCACGAACCCCCACGCTGTCGCAGTCAAGTGCGCGCTGGAGAGTTTCAGGTCGTTCATCGTGTGCGTGACCATGACTTGGGCTATGCCCCGGCCGCGATTCAAACGAGTGATGGTGTCGATGAAGTGGACCATTTCTTCAGAGGCTCGCAGTACGCGCCAGAGCTCGTCCATCACCAAGAGATAGGTGCGCCGTGGACGACCAGCAGCCACCGCAAGATGCTGTTCGGCCGATACCGTGGCTGAGCCAAGGTTCCAGCACAATGATTGCACTGCAGCGGTGAGGATGGCGTCGTTCTCATTCACACCGGAAATATCGAAGACGACGGGGACGCCGGGGCGAATATGAGCCGTGGTGGGTTTGGAGAACATATCCCCGTACACCCCGTCCGGGCCGAGGGAGATCAGCGCGTCGAGGAGGTCTCGGACGCGCTCATCGTAGTCACGGTCATCGGTGGCCATCATGACCGTGCGTAAGTCATCAGGACGAGTTTTGATGAACGTGATCAGCTCGTGCATCAACGGTGGCTTCCGCAAATCAGGATCCAAGCTCACCAACGACTGAGCGATCACCGAGGATTCATGCGGGCGCAGGGCACGGCCGAGCATCATCGCCGTCAGGCCGGTGATCAATGAGCGGCGGCGACCGATCATTTCCCCGATGGCCTGCTCGCGGTGGGTAGGGTCTTCGATCTCCCACAACGACGCAGCTAACGGCCCCAAATCCATGGGATTGATGTGGCCCTTACCCGGGGAGAACGAAATCACCTGCCCGTTCAGGGCTTCCACCATCAGCACATAGTCAGGCCGGGAATCCGCCAAGATCATGGGGATGTAACCCCAGGCGGCCGAGACCGAAATGAATCGGTGCACCAACGAGGTTTTACCCAATCCCGGCTGGCCGAGGATGAATGCAGACGGGTTGGAAATGATGCCGGCCAGGAACCAGCTGATCGGGTCAGCACACACCAAAGACCGGCGGCGAAGGTGATACCCGAGGGGCGCTCCGATCACCGGTAATCCGGAACCGGCCACGAACGGATACAAGCCACACACCTGAACGGTCGTGCCGCGTACCTCGAACAACGATTCCGAGGGGCTCATCGCACCACCGGCTGGACGTGCCCACCCTCGCGGGCCGGGCCGGGATGCGAGGGCTTCACGGTTCTTCCGGCTTTCCTGCAACCACCGCGAGAACCGACCCTTGCGGGCTTGCTGGTTCTTTTTCGCAGCCCGTTCAAGGCGTGCTGCTTCTCGTTTGGTGAGCGTGAGCTCATGATGCTTCGTGGTGCTCATTAGAAGAATCCTTGCAATCCGGTACGAACGACCATGTGATCTGGAAGCACGACGCCCAAAGGCAGGCCCGCTTGGAAGGTCACGGCCTGATTCCCGAGGGCTGGGCGCATCCGTAAACGGGCCCCACTGACAAGACTGGGAATGGTTTTGTCCCAGCGGGCGAGCTCGTCCTGATTGCGGACGGTGATCGTGACGATCAATCCGAACCGGGTCAGGCCCGCCCCGAGGGCTTCTTCTTGAGCCGATTTTTGGGCGGCCGCCCGACGGATCTGCGCGCGCTGTGAGACCCGTGTCTGAGAACCAGCAAACGTGGAGTCGCGTTGTTCGCGATCCACCACGGCCGTGGCTCGATCAACCGGGATCGGACGGTACAAGAGCGTGACGCGCTTTCGTAGCGCCTCCGTGGACGGCTCCATGAGACGGCGCAGACAGTTCGAGGTGAACATACCCCTTGGGCCCTCGTACATCGTCCAGGACCGTGACACCGCCCGGTCATGACGGTAGAGGTCGAACTCGTCGACCGAGAACGACGGGCCGGCTTCTTCCCACACAAGCCCAGTTCCGCCGCTCTCCTGCAACTCTTCAACCGTTGCAGCGGTGGTTGGATCGTACGCGACACGGGTGCTGTCGGTGATCTGCTGCGCGGTACACAACATCACTCCGCCAGCCCCAGTGCCACCCAGGCCGGCAAGAATGCCGGGGAGTTTGTTGCCAATTTCTTCGGCCATCTCCACTGTTCCCCGGTCGCCGGCCTTTCCATCAAGCCGGCGGCCATCAAAAGTGATCGTGATTCGACCCGTGAGCTCCGGTGCCCCGGTGCGGTAGTTGTCGCGGATCTCGTTAACGACTTCTTTGGAAAACGCCGGTGCGTCGTCTCGCCCGTGGCTATCCAAGAGGCGCTCTAAGCGCAGTCCGCTATCAGGTGCGCTCTCAATCGTCACCGAAGCACCACGGATGGAATCATCCATGCTGCACTCAGAGAGCCAGGCAGCCCACTTCGCAACCCGGTTCTCCACCTCGTCATGATCAACGAGGGATTCACCGTCAGGGTGAGACTCGATCACCACGCTGTAGTGATGCACTCCCCTACCGCTGACACGGATCAGCCCGAAGGGTCGACCGTAAGAATCCTGTTGCTCTGTTAGTTCGGAGCGGGCCATCAATCCAGGCAACCGGAACGCACCATCAGGGGTTCCCGCACCGGTAGGGCCGGCAATATAGAGGTGTTGCTTCTTCTTTTCTTTCATGAACTGGCCCAGACGCAACTGCAACCTCCCATATAGATTTCGGCCTTGACGGCCAGGAATCAAACCAACAGCCGCGACCGATCCCCCGATCAGGAACAACAATCCAGCGGCAAGCAATTTCTGCTGCGCGATCAGAACGATCATGAACAAAATCAAAACCAACGCGATGATCGTTGGACCAGCTTTCAGACCCAGAAGGCCCGAATGCCGCAACACCGTCAAGTTTCCATAAGTGTTCGGCGCGATTTTCGTTTCCATCTGGCTCACTTCGAGCCCTCCTCATTCGGATCAATCATGCGTTCAGCCTGAGCGGCACCTTTCGCCACACCAGAAGCCGGATTAATGCCCTGCAAAGACTGACGAATCGCCGCGGCCTTACCCACGCCACTAGCCACCGAAGCCGACCTAGAAGCCGAAGACGACGCCCCAAATCCACTGGACCGTGCACCAGAAGCCGCGGCCCCGGATCCACGAGCCGAGCTCACTCCGGAGGCCGCAGTAGCACCACGACCTGTAGAACCAGACGATGAACGCCCACCAGAACTATCCGATGACGCGCCTCCCGCCGCAGCACCCGAAGAACCAGAATCCGAAGAACCTGCACCAGGCGAGGAAACTGCCGCGCCGCCAGGAACAGAACCCCCGGAACCAGCTGAGACACCACTGCTCGATCCACTAGGCGTCGAGCCGCCAGAAGCAGCCCCGACCGGTGCCCCAGCGGCCGAAGAGTCAGCGGTACCACCCGACATGGAAGCGCCAGAAGACGTACTTCCCGAAGCAGAAGAGGAGGCCCCTTCTGCCGCAGGACTACCCGCGCCAGATTGGGAGCCGCCCCCACTGCCACTGGAACCGGATGGGCCAGGTCCGCCACCAGTACCGCCGGTCGAGCTAGCGCCGCCGGCAGTACTTCCACCGCCGGCCGCTCCACCCGCCGCTGCGGCAGCGCTACCTGCCGCAGCGGCGCCACGGGCCGCACTACCGGCAGCCACAGCGCCACCAGCCATGGCAGGAGCCAAAACCGCAGCACCAGCGGCCACGCTCACACCAGCGCCAATCCCAGCGCCAATCGCGGCCCCGCCGCTAAACGCGCCAGCGCCCACACCAGCTGCAGGGACAATGAACTTCACCAACGCCGGCAAAGCAAGGCCAGCCAAGGTAATAATCAATAAGCCCATCAACGACGTGAACATCGAGGCCATGCCCTCATCGGCACTCGCGCTATCAACGCCCTCACCAATAAGACGGAAACCCAAAGCGTAAATACCCGCAGCAACGGGCTTATAAAGAACAAGCGCAATAAGCCAGCCATTGGCTTTTCGCCAAGCTTGCTTCCCCGATTCGGTTGTTGAAGCTGCTGCAACAACCGGTAGGAATGCCATCAAAACAAGGAACATTAGATTCCTGAATAACAGGAAAAAAATGTTAACCAGAGCCGCAATGAACATCAGCAAATAAATAATGAACATCGCTCCAAGATTTGTAGCTATGGTGGCACCCCCCGCAAGGAGCTTCCCGAAATCGGGATCACCCTGACCGGACCGCTCAAGAAGCCACAAAGCCGTTGCATCCCCGGCCTCCAAAAGCAGCGGGATAGCCACCATGTATGCACCTGTAGCCAAAAGCATGTTCAACACCTGGGTGCCCATACTGATTGCACTAGAGCGAACATCCTGACTCACAACGAGCCGGATCATTCCAATAAGGAAACCGATCACGCCGAAAATAAAGACAAAATACTGCAGATCTCCACGGAGCAAGGCCAGAGCATCGGAACCAACATCAGGACCCGGAGTGTTAATCCACATCTGCTGAATCAGCTTCATCTGATTCAACGCACCGGTATACAAGCCCTCAATAAACGGGGCCATCGCATTCTCACCAAGATCACCAAGAAGATTGCTGACCCCCTCACCAATAGCGCAACCAAAATCTCCAACATCGCAGCCTTGTTTATTTGCCATAACTAGCGCCACCGAGTGAAAACAGTAGGGTCGAGCGTCTTTGTTGTAGATGGAATCCCAGCTTCGAGATCCAGTCGCCAGTCACCTACGGAGGTGTCCCACAAAAGATTCACCCGAATCGTTCCTTCGATGCCTCGCTGCGTTCCGTAATACTCCACAACGGCAGCCGCATCTGTGGCCATGATGATTCGATAACCTTCAATAGTTGCGTATTCAGAGGGCGCGGTCGTATTCGCCTGTTCTGCAAAGTAGCTCTCGCGAGCTGGGGAATCTGCGGCCGATTCTTTAACGTGCCCAGCCGAGAAGCTGAATGCGAGTCCTATTCCAGCCATCAACGCACCGCTTGGCGTTTGTGAGTAGCAGTGCCAGAAATTTCCATCATGTATCGCTGGGCCGAACTCTTCAGACGTTGGCAGGATCATCCCGCCCGGATGCCGCAACCACTTAGTTGCCGGTGCCTTCACCGGGAAAGCCTTATCCATACTCAGTGAAGGACAGCCTCCGGCAAGAACATCTGGCGGCGATGTTTGACCAGCCTGTGGAGCCGGGCTCAAAGAAGAAGCGCCGTCACTCTTTTCTTGCGACGGAGAAGTAAGGAACAGAACCGCGACCACCGCCACAACAATGAGAGCAAGAACGCCGCCAGCGAGCTTCCAGCTGGAACCAAGTGGATCTTTCTCTTCGGCCATAGCGACCCCCCTTTTGAAAGAATTCTCTAGATAAAGACCTGAATGATCGTGCCCGCAGCAGCTACGAGGACGCACGCAATAATGGCAATAGCCAGACCCTTCACGCCCTGGATCTCACGACCCTGAAACGACGAAATAGCCAAATAGCCGGCCGACGCCAAGAAGCCAATAACGCTGATGACAATGGCTGCCCAGGACACCCAGTTCACGAGCAAGCTGACAGGCTCCATCCCCGGAGGCTGCACAGGAGTTGGGTCAGGGATGACGGCTGGTACGGCCATCAGAGTGTTGAGAGTTTCGAGAATCATGGTTTCCTCCGTGGTTATGCGTTCTGGAATGCGCGGACAATTCGCTTAATACGAAGCGGAAGCCGCTGAGGATCTGGCGGACCATACCGCCAGCTCTCCACCCACGGCACATGGGCGCCGAGGGGAGTCTTTTTCAGGAGCCGCTTAACGGCTCTTTGCTGTGAATCAATTAGCCGTGGAGCGTCGTCGACGAGAATCAGGCCTAACAGGCGTGAACCCTTAAGGGAGCCGGATCCCCAGTGCTGGGTGAAACTCTCAGCTGCTTCGAGCCCGGCATAGTGAGTTCGAGAAACCGCGATTGCGGCCATCTCAGAACCGTCCTCTTTGAGTGGCCATCCTTGTCCAGCATCAAAAGCGTTTCCATCGAAAAGTTGCGCAACTGTGCTTGTTCCGGCTCCCCCATGCAATCCGAAAACCGCCAGACGCACATCGTGAGGGACCGACGAGGTCGGCCACTCACCCGATGAGGGAGCTAAAGCGTTCACGAGATCAGGCGATTCTGGGCCACGCTCAAGCACATAAACACACGAAAACTCATCAATAATTGGTGAAACGTCGCTAACGTCGCTAACTCCACTAACGTGGCTAACGCCGTTAAATTCTTTGGGTGCGCTGTGCACAAATGGATTTGGGCGACTGCTCATATGGATCCCCTTCCTTATGAGCTATTTATAAACCGTTGAAACCAGCGTAACCGCCTAAACCGTTAAAAGCTACTAAACCAGTGAAACGGGTTGACGTGGTTATGGCTGTTATACATACTAGGAGTGTGGAAGTGAACGATCCGAAGTCTGTTGATGCTTTGCTTAGCGAAGCTCCGGATCTCATTACCCCAGAGGAGTTGGCGGCTTTGATGCGAGTCAATCCGTCCACCGTTACGCGGTGGGTGCGCGACTATGGCCTCATCGCCATTTCGTTGGGCCCACGTCTAAAAAGGTTTCGAAAAGAAGACGTAAGGGAGTTCATTTTGCACGGCGATGAACTCTCCGATAGTTCAGATGGAGAGGTAAGTGACGGCTGACGAGTTTGATCCTGCATCTGTCCCCCGGTTTCCGATCTTCAGTCTCGTTCTTAACGAGGATGAAGGCTTAGTCGAGCTCGATGGATTGGCCATCGAGCCGGCCCTTGGTGAACAGCCCAAAGACGCCGGAATTGCAGAGGTCGTGCAAAAAATTAAGGCACACCGTTTGCAGGCGGTTCGCGTCCGCGCCCGTACAGGCGTAGACGACGAAGTATGGGACCTGGTGGTGACAGATCAGGGGAACACCTATGATGTTACTCCATCTATTAGCGTTGAAACCAATTCAGTAAAACGCCGGAAATATATCGCCATCATCGCGGGAACTGCTGCCGTGGGAGTGACCGCTGTAGCAGTCGTCCTCATGGTCACTAACTCCGCTAAAACACCCCAGCCAGTTGGCTGGGATACCCCGGGCGTGAACGCTCAAATACCTGTCGCACTGCCAAGCGGATTCGCTACAACTGCCACCTGGTCACTGCCGGTTGATAAAAACAGCACCGTAACTATCCTCAACACCGGACACCTTGTTTCAAGCGATCAAGCCGGAAACCTTGTCGCTCGCGACCCCAAAACGGGCCAACCGAAATGGACCGGAAGCGAGGCACCAGCCAACATTGGTGAGCTCGACCAAACCACCTGGGCTGGCACACCTTCTGTAGCAGCAGCCAGCGAACGTGCACTACGTGTCTGGGACCTGCGTACCCCCGCAGACGGAGGCGTCTCAGTCGCCCACTCCATCGCGGTGACAAATGAAGAACACGTAGACACTGACGGTCCTACCCCATTTATCAACCGCGGCGACTGGGTCGTCTCACTCCCGGCAAATGACTTCAGCATCCGCGACGTGATCATCCCCGCCGGAACACTTCCTGTGTTGGCCAGCCTGAACGACGACATCACCGTGATCGGCAGAACCAACCTTCACGTCGTGGCAGCTGACGGATCAGTGACAAAAACACTGCCCTTCACCCCGCCTAAAAGCACTGCCGGACAACCGACGGTCTCGTGGGTGCTCGATGACACCCACGTTCTTGTTGGGTGGAAAGGCACTACATCAGTCCTGGCGATCGTTGACACCACGACCGGGAAAATTGCTGCCAGCAGCAAGGTCAGGAATCTGCCACGCGAAGAAGCAGACATCCTCAGTGACCCCAACAGCAAAACAGCCGTCCTCGAGCGCCTAGCAATCAACCACGGCGATAAACCAGCAATCAAAACGCTGGAAGACTTCCAGACCACAACCATTCACGAAGGCATTGCCTACGGAGAATTTCCCGAAGGCCCAGCAGCGGTCAACCTCCTCACGCTCACGAAACCCACCCCATGGGCGACCTACACTGCGGAGGATCCAGCCCCGAACCTCGTCACCGATGACGCTGCCTACGTGGTTACTCCCATGCTCGATCAAACCGTGCTCTACCGAGCAGAACGGAGCGAGTGAGCATGGAATCAAATACCCTCACCAAAACCGCTATCGGGTCCTTCGCAGCACTCGTTCTTCTCGTCTTGACACC